>JANNYI010000001.1:0-3202 GCA_031410015.1 Betaproteobacteria bacterium
TTCTCCACGTACTCGTCGAGCTTAACCTCGCATAGGCGCACGAGTTCGTCGATCTCAGAGGGCCTTAGGCCGGATACGTCCGGGACCAGCTGGAAGCTGTTCCCGTCACGTTTGACGATCCCGTGACGAGCGAGAACCTTACCCGGCATGTTCTTGGCAATCTCCTCGTAATATTCAAGCTGGCTGGCGTCCTTGCTGAGAAACGTAGACGCAATCTGGCGGATGCTTGCTCTTCCGCCTCGGGTCAACATGGTCCGAATCATTAACGGCTGATAGATGTGCGCCATGCGCATGCGTGTCGTTAAGAAATTCCGTAACACCCCAAATGCGGTCGAAGTCATAGCGGCACGCTCACAGCTGATAGAGAAAAAATGCTTCGAAGAAAAACTACGACTGCTTCAGAACGCTTATGTCTGCCGGCTACTGCGTGTTCGCGGCGAAGTCTTCGGGCGCTTAGCGAATATCAGACGAGGCGAGGTTCGAATCCACCTGCAACCGCCCTTGCCACTGATTGTGGCGTAAGCACTGCGACCTCCATTTCCGCACCGACCGGTTCCTGCTCTCCGTAACCCCGCTTGGGCTCCACTTCCGCAGCCCTCTCCCGTCGACCCGGTGCGGCTCCCCCTCCACCTCCACCATCACCCCCACCGGCAACGCCCCCAGCTTCGCGCGCCACTTCACCATCTCCCCGCCGGGCCCCATCCTTTCCTTCTGCAGCACCGCATCCACCACCGGCGCCCGCAGCTTCTCCCCGCCCAGCAACCCGGCATTGGCCTGGCCCCAGCACGCCATGAACTCGTTGTACCGCCCGCGCTGGCACTCGGCGCACGGCCGATGACCGGCAGCCAAAGCCGTGGCCTCATCCAGGAAGAAGAGCTCGGTGTACTTGCCGGGCGACATGACAGCGCGCCGACGCCCCTTGAACTCGAGCAGGCAGTAGATCCAGGCGGTGAGCCGGTACGGCCGGGTGATCCGGCCGGAGGCGTCGTGCAGGCACCCGCGGTTGCCCATCAGCGTGCCGCGCGCGGACGAGGCGACGATGTCGCCAAACGGAGTGACGCGGTTCTGTCTCGGCACCGGTTCCCTCGTGCTTGTTCTTATGGGGAACGCCCACAATAGCAAATCCCGGACCCCGCCACAAAAGTTTCACATTACTTGCAGAAACCCAAGCCCAGGAGCCACTCCCAAGCCAACTGCCGTGCCATTTTAATCAACTCTGTCCCGCAATCCCCGCTACACCGCATACCCCGCCAGGTGCACCACCCGCCCGTCCGCGGCCAGGGCCCCGCCCGCGATCCCGGCGCCCTTGAGGCGGATGTCCTCGCCCTCGCCCAGCGCGGCGAAGCGCTCGCCGGCGGCGGACTGGAGGGCGTCGAGGAACTGCCGCACCGCGGCCTCGGCGGGCGCCTTGCGCTTGCGCTGGCCGGTCTCGAGGGCGTCCATGGCGTAGCTGCGCACGAGCTTGCCGAGGGATTAGGAGACCGCGCCGCACTGCCCGGGCTCGGCGTGGAACGCGGTGGCGTAGCCGTCGAGTTCGCCCGAGCGGCCGTCGTAGAGGTCGGACATCGACATGGTGGGGGATTCGACGCGCAGGGCCTCGGCTCAGGGGGTGAGCCTGGCGGTGGGGTGTTCCCGACTGGACGGACCGCGCGCCGGATCGGCGACGTGCCGGCTACTCGTCGCCGGCAGCGGGTGCCCGATGGGGCACTTTGTCCAATATCGCCTGGAACGCCGCGGGATCGGCGCGGTCGGCACGCGCACGAAGGTGCTTTTCCGCAGTCAACGCCGATATTTTCTCGGCCACCGCGCTCGCGACGAACTGGTCGATGGGCACACCCTCAAGGTCGGCCATCTCCTGGAGGTAGCGTTGTATCGAGTTAGGCAGATTCAGATGCAAAGTCGTCATTGCAGATCCTCCAGCTAGACCGTGAAGTGACCGACAGAAGCCGGTTCCAGGCCAATCGGCTTTCCGGTTCAGGAAAACCAAGGCAGCAAATTGTAGTTACAAAATAATATCGCCAAAATGGGCACGGGACTGCCGCCCCCCCCGATCCTCAGGCGGGCAAGCGCCTACGCAAGGTGCGCCGGTGCTCGAGCATCTGCCGCGCGAGCACTGCTGCTTTGGCTTCGATCCGATCACGGCGCGCCTTAGGCAAGCCCGCAATGACCTCATCGATGCTGCGAGCCATTTTTTGCCTCGTAGCCACCGATCAATACCCCTGCTTGCGCAACTCGTCCGCGCTCACGCGCACGATCTTGCCGTCCCTCAGCACGATGATTGCCGTTCCTGTACGAACCGCCAGCTCCCGAGCCGCCCGCGCCGCACGCCGCATGGCCACCATCGCGCCGGCCAGAGTCTTGTCCTTAGCCTTTGAAAGTTCATGCTCGGTCATGGCCTTTCTCCCCACTCGATCATTACAGGTTCGGTGCCGCAATTATCGTACAGCGTCCAAGCATCCACAGCGGCCCGATAGCGGCTCTCGAAGTTCTTGCGGCCAGCCACGAAACGCCTCCGAATCACTGGTTCGGGAATGTCGTGCCCGCCCTGCCTTACCCGTTCGGCCACCCGGGCAATGGCCATTTCCACCCGCGGCAGGCCAAGGAAATGCAGGCTTACGTGATAGCCCCGGCCACGCCAGTCTTCGATGTGGCGCAGGTAGGCGACACCCGACAGCGTAGTCTCGAAGGAGAAGCTTTCTCCGCTTGCCACGCAGGCCAGGATCTCCTCGAGCATCAGCCGACCAGCCTTGATCGCCTGCTCGTAGGGCGCGAATGGCGACAGTCCAGCCGCGATCTGGTCGGCATTGATGAAGCGCGGGCACTCTGCCTCTCCCGGCAAGAATGCGTTCGCGAAGGAAGTCTTCCCCGCCCCGTTTGGACCCGCGATGATAATGATTCTTTTGCCGTCCACGTCTCCCCCTGCTGTCCGCCCGCCACGATCAGGCCCGGCGGGTGCGCCTTAAGCTGCCCGATCTTGAGCAGGTTTTCCAGGCTCAACGCTGTCTCCCATCAGGACAATCTTCGGCTCGCGCGACACTCGGGTGACAAACCTGTCGCGGCCCGCCAGCTTGGCCTCGTAGGCGGCCTTGGTCATGACCACCGGGTTCACCTCCCGCCTCAGGCGCTCGCCCGCCGCGCTCAGCGCCTCGACCACGGCCGCAAAGGAAGCCGAACCCACAACCAGCACATCGACGTCGCTGGC
>JANNYI010000002.1:0-5232 GCA_031410015.1 Betaproteobacteria bacterium
CTTCGTCGGTGAGGTACTGGTCCACCAAGCGAGTGAAGAGCTTGGTTTCAACGAAGCTGATCATTGCAATATTATACGGCAATGACGTAGTACGTCAAGAACGGAGTGTTATTGGCGTGTGACCTAACGAAAAGTAGAACACCTAAAACTGACGGAAAAAAGGTCGTCACGCATACGAAACTCTACCGCGGAACGCCAGGAAAATCTCACCAAATCATTGCTCCAGCGTGATTTAGCAAGGCCTATTCAAAACGCCAATTGCAACCGATTTTCTGCGAACTCGTTCCGACGGCACCACCAAGTCCCCGCGATGCGCCACGGCCCCGAGGGGAGACGATTCCCCCCACCTCAAGCCGAACCGCAGCACATCTCCGGGCGCGCATCGCGGGCTGGGCGCACTTCCACCAACCGAAGTGTCAACCCCCCATCTTCTTCAACATGTGATCGATCACCATGCTGTGCTCGTGCTGCGGGCTGAACAGGATCACCTCGGCATCGGCGTCGACTTTGACCGTATGCCCGGGGGGCCAGTAGAAGAGATCGCCGCCGTTGATCGCTTCCTGCGCTCCGCCTGCATAGGTGATGGTGAGCTTGCCCGAGATCACATAGCCCCAGTGCGGGGACTGGCACAGGTCGCCTTCCAGGCCTTGCAACAGCGGCGCGATGTCGGTGCCCGCGCCGAGTGAAAAGTACTCGCCGCTGATCTTGCCGTATCCGGCGGCATCACCGAACTCGGTTTTCTGCCGCGCAATTGCGCCGGGCACGTTGATCCTGACCGGAATGTCGTTCTTGGCGATACGCATGTAGTGCCTTTCTGGAGGGGTGGCGGCATCGGAGGGCAGGAGTCCAAAACTGCGGGGCCCAATGCCTTGCCCCGCGTGACCGGTACGTAAACATCAGCCGTGCGGCAATCGTCCATACAGCTAGTTCAACTATGGAAGGCGCTGCCGCAAGATTAACGGGGGGCGCTTCAGGCGTCCACATTGCCCAGCCCGATGCTCCAATCAAAGCCGCTGCCGTTCCTCGAACTTTGCCGGCACAAGATCCGGCTGAAGCACTACAGCCTGCGCACCGAGCAAGCCTACCTCGATTGGATTAAACGCTTCATCCTTTTTCACGGCAAGCGGCACCCGGCGGAGTTGGGCGCGCCGGAGGTGGAGGCGTTCCTCACGCACCTGGCGGTTCACCGCGGCGTGTCGGCCAGCACGCAAAACCAGGCCAAGAGCGCGCTGCTCTTCATGTACAAGGAGGTGCTGGGCACCGAACTGCCGTGGCTCGACCACGTGGAGCGCGCCAAAACCCCGCAGCGGCTGCCGGTGGTGCTCACACAGGACGAAGTGGCGGCGGTATTGAAGCGGCTGGACGGCGTCCACCGGCTGGTGGGCCGCCTGCTCTACGGCACCGGCATGCGCATCATGGAAGGGATGCGGCTGCGGGTGAAGGATGTGGAGTTCACGCGACGCGAGATCCTGGTGCGCGACGGCAAGGGGCAAAAAGACCGCGTGGCCATGTTGCCGGATCGCATCGCCGAGCCGCTGCAACAGCAGATGGCCGAGGCGCGCACGTTGCACAACCGTGATCTGGATGCCGGCAGGGGCGAGGCCTACCTGCCGGATGCGCTCAGCCGCAAATACCCCAATGCGGCGCGCGAATGGGGCTGGCAGTACGTGTTTCCGGCGGCGGCGCTGTCGCGCGACCCGCGCAGTGGGGTGGTACGGCGGCACCATCTCAGCGATCAGGCCTTCCAGCGGGCCATGCGGCAGGCGGTGCGGGACGCGGGCCTGGTCAAGCCCGCCACACCGCACACGCTGCGGCATTCGTTCGCCACCCACCTGCTCGACGCGGGCTACGACATCCGCACGGTGCAGGAGTTGTTGGGGCACGCGGACGTCAGCACCACGATGATCTACACGCACGTATTGAATCGCGGCGGGCGCGGCGTGGTCAGTCCTCTCGATCGGCTCTGACCGTGTGGCGCGGCAAGCGCCGCAGCAGGCGCGTCAGCCCGACTTCGTGCGCGCCTCCCACAGCGTTTCCAGCGCGTCGGCCAACACGCTGGGAATGTGCACGCCCGACGAGCGCACGCCCCAGCGAAACCGGCCAAACGGCGGCTGCTCGAGGTCGTCGTAGGTGACGGCGGGCAGTTCCAGCAGGGTATCGAGGCGCAGCGTCAGCCGCTGCATCACGGCCCCGGCTGCGGCGCGCTCGGGCCGCCAATGCGGTTCGGGGTGGGGCGCGGTCAGCGTGTAACCCGCGCCAAAGATGCCCTTTGGCGGCACGCCCACGCGCACGAGAAACGCGCGGCTGCCGACCTCGATGTTGCGCACGCGGCCTGAGTTCCAGTCGGTGTCGAGATATCCGCGGCGGGCGAGCTTGCGGCGGTCAGCCGGCATCTCGGGCCAGTTCCACAGCGACGGATTCCATGCGAACAGATAGGTAGCCATGCGAAAGGGTGCGGATCCTGATGGTAAATTGCGGGCTTGAGCATGCTCCGTCCGCCCCGACTTCCACAAGCCGCCGTGCTCGGCGCGGCGGTTCTCCTGCTCGCCGCATGCAGTTCCGCGCCGCCCAAGCCAGGCGCGCCGGCAGCCTCCGCGCCCTCCACCACGGCCGCCGCGCCCACGCCAACGCCAACGCCAACGCCGTCATCCAAATACTATAAGGACGATGGCCCCGGCGACACGGTGCCGGCCAACCTGGACCAGATTCCGGACGCGGTGCCGCGGCTGGAGGCGCTCAGCCGCTTCTCCAATCGTCCGTACACGGTGCTGGGCAGGGACTATGTGCCGGCCACAACGCTGCGTCCCTACAAGGAGCGGGGCATCGCATCGTGGTACGGGCGCAAGTTCCACGGGCAGAAGACGTCCAACGGCGAAACCTACGACATGTATGCGATGACGGCGGCGCACCCCACGCTGCCGCTGCCCTCGTATGTGCGCGTCACCAACGTGGCCACGGGCAAGTCGGTGGTGGTGCGGGTCAACGATCGCGGGCCGTTCCTGCACGGGCGGATCATCGACCTGTCGTACGCTGCCGCGCACCGCATCGGCACCGCAGCCAAGGGCAGCGGCGAGGTGGAAGTCGAAGCCATCATCCCGGGCAACAGTCCGGCATTGCTGGCGGCGGCGCCGCTGCCGCCGGTGGCCGTGGCCGCGCTCCCGCCGTCGTCCGGCGGAGCCGCCAACGCACCGCCGCGCACTGTCGATGCGCCGGCACCTATCAGCCGCGACACTTCAGGCGGCTTCAGCGTGCAGCTGGGCGCATTCCAGAACTACGTCAATGCGCAGAGTTTTCTCGCGCACATCCAGGGCCAGCTGGCGTCGGCGCAGGTGGAGCCCAAGGTCCGCGAGGCGGGTGGGCTCTATCGGGTGTACGTGGGCCCGTATCCTGATCGCGACGAGGCAAGGCGCACCGCCGACCGCATCTCGGGCGAATTCGGCGTGGCCACGGCAGTCGCGCCGCATTGAACTCTTTAGCGCTTCCCGCGGTCAACCCGTTTCGCCTGCCTCGTTCGTTATAATCGACGAGCGCCTCTCGCGCGCGTCGCTGCATCTTTCCAACTCACAATAAGCCGCGCATGCTTCGATCGCTTCGCCCCTTCCTGCTGTTGCTTGCTTTGCTGGCGCTTCCCTTCGCCTCGGCGCGGGCGCAGCTCACCATCGAAATCGTCGGCGGCGCGGGCACGGCCATTCCCATTGCGATCGTGCCCATGCAGGGCGAGTCGGCGTTTCCACTGGGCATCTCGGGCGTGGTGGCAGCCGATCTGGCGCGCTCGGGCATGTTCAAGACGGTGGATCCGGCCGGCGTCACTCCGGCGCCGTTCCGCGCCGAGGACGTGCAGGCGCCAGCATGGCGGGCGCGCGGCGTTGATGCGGTGGTGGTGGGCTCGATGCGGCCGCAACCCGATGGGCGCATCGACGTGCGCTTCGACCTGGTGGACGTGGTCAAGCAGGTCAAGCTCGCAGGCATGAGCTATGTGGTCACGCAGGCGCAGTTCCGCGCCACGGCGCACAAGATCGCCGACGTCATCTACGAAAAGCTCACCGGCGACCCCGGCGTGTTTTCCACGCAGATTGCCTACATCACCAAGGCGGGCACGCGCTTCCAGCTGCTGGTGGCCGATGCCGACGGCAGCGATCCGCAAACGGTGGTCACCTCCAATGAGCCGCTGCTGTCGCCGCGCTGGTCGCCCGACGGCTCGCGGCTGGCCTACGTCTCGTTCGAAAGCAAGAAGCCGGTGGTCTACGTGCAGAACCTCGGCACCGGCGCGCGCACGGCGGTGGCCAATTTCCGCGGCAGCAACAGTTCGCCCGCGTGGTCGCCGGATGGCAGGAAGCTCGCGGTCACGCTGTCGCGCGATGGCGGCTCGCAGATCTTCTTGATGAACGCGGATGGCAGCGATGCCAGGCGGGTGATGACGTCCGGTTCCATCGATACCGAAGCGCACTTCACGCCCGACGGCAATGCGCTCCTCTTCACGTCCGACCGTGGCGGCAGCGCGCAGATCTATCGCCTGAATCTCGGCAGCAATTCGGTGGAGCGTCTCACGTTCGAGGGCAGCTACAACGTGTCGCCGCGGCCATTTCCCGACGGCAAGGGCTTCGCGTTCGTGCGCCGCGACGGCGGCCGCTACCAGATCGCCACGCAGGATTACGCCACGAAGCAGGTGCAGGTGCTGACCGCGGGGCCGGGTGACGAAAGCCCCAGCGTTGCGCCCAACGGCAGGCTGATCCTCTACGCGAACGAGGTGGGGGGGCGTGGTATATTGGCCGCGGTGTCCAGCGATGGACGCGTCAAGCAACGGCTCGTCGCTCCGGCGGGCGATGTACGCGAGCCCGCATGGGGTCCCTTCGCTCGACCATGAGCCGCGGCCATCTCACTTTCGCCCACAACTTCATCGCGCCCGACGCCGTCATCGTCGCGCAGCGTTCACGTATTTCTCCCGGCGACGGCGCCGCGCGCGTCCGCGTCCCAATCCAGGCAGGAGGCTCCATGAAAAAATTCGCCTTTGCGGCAATGGTCGCATTCGCTCTCGTCGGCTGCAGTTCGTCGCCCACCACGGCACCGGTGGAAGACAAGTCGGCCACCACCGATCCTGCGGCCACGACGGCCGCGGCAGGCACCACCACGCGTCCCGCCACCACCGGCGGCGTCGCCGGGGCGTCCACCGGCGCGGCCACGGGTGCGGCGGCGCTCAAGGATCCCAACAACATCCTCTCCAAGCGCGAGGTG
>JANNYI010000003.1:0-7210 GCA_031410015.1 Betaproteobacteria bacterium
GGTTTTCCGGGTTTCTCGGCGTCGAGAAGACTCGGATGATGCAACCGCCTCGGCGTGCGAACGGACAGAACAACTGTCCCCATACGTGTGCACGCGGGCCAGCTTTGAGCAACTGCCAACCCTTATCCAGGGCATCCTTGATTGCTTCCCGGATGTGTTTGTTTGGATGCTCGGCCATTGCTGCTCACATGGCAGACCCCGCGGAATTCTCAACGCGGCCGGCGAAGAAGCTCACTCCTCGAACCGCCTGAAGTGATGATCATACCCCATCGCCTTCGCCACCGCAACCGACCGAGAGCGTTCACCAACGCAGACTCCTTCCCTGGCGAATTGGCTGCGCGAGCCCGTCGCCATTCCGTATCAGACCGGGACTGCCACCGCGCACGCCGCCAGCGAATTCGGCGAGGCCGGCTACAAGGCGGCGGTGGCGCGGGCGCGCGAGTACATTGCGGCGGGCGACATCATGCAGGTCGTAATCTCGCAGCGGATGGCGATGCCTTTTGCCGCGTCGCCGCTGTCGCTGTATCGCGCGCTGCGTTCGATCAATCCGTCGCCCTACATGTTCTATTACGATTTCGGGGATTTCCACGTGGTGGGCGCCTCGCCGGAGATCCTGGTGCGCAAGGAAGGCAACGCGATCACGCTGCGCCCCATCGCCGGCACCCGCCCGCGCGGCGCCACGCGCGAACTCGACGAGGCGCTGGCGGTGGAACTGGCCAACGACCCGAAGGAAATCGCCGAGCACGTGATGCTGCTGGACCTCGGTCGCAACGATGTCGGGCGCGTGGCGGAAACGGGCACGGTGAAAGTGGCCGACCGGATGATCATCGAGCGGTATTCGCACGTGATGCACATCGTGTCCAACGTCGAGGGTGTGTTGAAACCCGGCCTCACCAGCATGGACGTGCTGCGCGCCACGTTTCCGGCCGGCACCGTCAGCGGCGCGCCGAAAGTGCGCGCGATGGAAATCATCGACGAGCTGGAACCCTCGCGCCGCGGCATCTACTCCGGCGCGGTGGGCTACATCAGCTTCCAGGACGACATGGACACCGCCATCGCGTTGCGTACCGCCGTGCTGAAGGACGGGACGCTGTATGCGCAGGCGGGCGGGGGCATCGTGCACGACTCGTCGCCCGAGGGCGAATGGCAGGAGACGCTGAACAAGCTGCGCGCGTTGATGCGCGCGGCGGAAATGGTGCAGCAGGGCCTGGACGAGGAGGAATGATGAGGACCCCCACGCTCACTTCGTTCGCTGCCCCCAATGGGGGAGCACAGTGCCTTTCGGGCGGCCGGGCGGGCACTGGAATGGACCCCCACGCTCACGTTGTTCGCTGCCCCCTATGGGGGAGCACAGTGCCCTTCGGGCGGCCGGGCGGGCACTGACCATGTTGCTGATGCTCGACAACTACGACAGCTTCACCTACAACCTCGTGCAGTACCTGGGCGAACTGGGCGCGGACGTGCAGGTGCATCGCAACGACGCCATCACCGTCGATGACGTCGAGGCGATGGCGCCGTCGCACATCGTCGTGTCGCCCGGACCGTGCACGCCGACGGAGGCCGGCATCTCGGTGCCGCTGATCCAGCGCTTTGCCGGTCGCATTCCACTGCTGGGCGTGTGCCTCGGCCACCAGGCGATCGGGCAGGCCTTCGGCGGGCGCATCGTGCGTGCGCAGCGGGTGATGCACGGCAAGCTGTCGCCGGTGACCCACGACGGACGCGGCGTGTTCGCCGGGCTGCCCAGCCCCTTTGCGGTCACGCGCTACCACTCGCTGGCCATCGAGCGCGCCAGCGTGCCGGCGGTGCTGGAAGTGACTGCGACGGCCGACGACGGCGAAATCATGGGCGTACGCCACCGGCAACTGGCGGTGGAGGGCGTACAGTTTCACCCGGAGGCCATTCTCACCGAGCACGGCAAGCGCCTGCTCGCGAACTTTCTCGGGGGAGTCCGATGAATACCTGCAACCGTTGGCTCGGCGCGCTCGCCCTGTGCGGTCTCGCGGCCACTGCCGCGAACGCCGGCGCGCTCGACGAATGCGTGATCAAGGGCGACCATTCGGCACTTTCGCGCTGTCTGCTCGAGGCCGACCGCGAGGCCCAGGCCGCGCTGTATGCGGCCGAAGGCGCCGCCGGCAAGCGTGCGCGCGAACTCGACACCGCGACAGGACGCCCCCGCGCCAATGCCGCGCTGGCCCGCTCGATGCGCGCCTTCGCCGAGTTTCGCAAGGCGCAGTGCGACTTCGTGAAGGCGATGTATGCGAGCGGCAATGGGGCGGAGCAGGGCGAACTGGCCTGCCGCATCGATCTCACGCGCCGCCGCCTGCGCGATCTTCAGCAATGAACCGGGCTCGACCATGACCATCACCGCACAGGAAGCCCTGCAACGCACGATTGAGCACCGGGAAATTTTCCACGACGAGATGCTGTCGCTGATGCGCCAGATCATGAGCGGCGAAGTGTCTCCCGTGATGATCGCGGCCATCACGGTGGGTTTGCGGGTCAAGAAGGAGACCATCGGCGAGATCGCGGCCGCCGCGCAGGTGATGCGCGAGATGGCCACCAAGGTCGAGGTGGCCGATCGCACCCATCTGGTCGATGTCGTCGGCACCGGCGGCGACTCGTCGCACACGTTCAATATCTCCACCGCCACGATGTTCGTCGCGGCGGCGGCGGGCGCGCGCGTGGCCAAGCACGGCAACCGGTCGGTATCGTCGAAGTCGGGCAGCGCCGATGTACTCGAAGCGCTGGGTGCCAACATCATGCTGAAGCCCGCGCAGGTGGCTGCATGCATCGCCGAGACGGGCATCGGCTTCATGTTCGCCCCCAGCCACCACGCTGCGATGAAGCACGCGGCGCCCGTGCGCAAGGAGCTGGGCGTGCGGACCATCTTCAACATCCTGGGGCCGCTGACCAATCCGGCGGGGGCGCCGCATCAGTTGATCGGCGTATTTCACCCGGATCTCGTCGGCATCCACGTGCGCGTGCTGCAGCGGCTCGGCGCGGAACACGCGCTGGTCGTCTACGGCAAGGACGGCATGGACGAAATCTCGCTGGGCGCGGCCACGATGGTGGGCGAGCTGAAGGACGGCGCCATCCGCGAGTACGAAATTCACCCGGAGGATTTCGGGTTGTCGATGAAGTCCAATCGCGGCCTCAAGGTGACGGGGGCGCCGGAGTCGAAGGAAATGGTGCTGGAGGCGCTGGGCAACGTCGACGGCACGCCGCGCGAGATCGTCATCCTCAATGCGGGCGGGGCACTTTACGCAGCGAATGTGGCGGGATCGATCGAGGAAGGCATTGCCAAGGCGCGGGCGGCCATTGCCGATGGTTCCGCGCAGCGCAAGCTCGATGCCTTCGTGGCCGCTACGCAGAAGCTCGGCGCGGCGAACTGACCGCGCGCGACGCCCCGCGCACCGAACACCGCAACCAACCGGAGCCTCCACCAGCATGGCCAGCGATATCCTGGTAAAGATTGTCAGCACCAAGGCGGAGGAGGTGATTGCGGCGCAGGTCGCGCATCCGTTCGCCGAAGTTGAGCGCGCCGCGCGGGCCGCGTCCGCGCCGCGCGGATTCGAGCGCGCGCTGCGCGAACGCATCGCCACCGGCAAGCCCGCGGTGATCGCGGAGATCAAGAAGGCCAGTCCCAGCAAGGGCCTGCTGCGCGAAGCCTTCGACCCGCCGGCCATCGCGCAGTCCTACGCGCGGGCCGGGGCGGCGTGCCTGTCGGTGCTGACCGACCGGCCCTTCTTTCAGGGCGCGCCGGAGTATCTCGTCGCCGCGCGCGAGGCGTGCGCGTTGCCCGCGCTGCGCAAGGAATTCATCATCGACGAGTACCAGGTGGCGGAGTCGCGCGCGCTGGGGGCCGACGCCCTTCTGCTGATCGTCGCGGCGCTGGAGGACGCGCAGATGGTGGCGCTCGAAGCCGCGGCGCATGCGTTCGGCATGGACGTGCTGGTCGAGATCCACGACGGCGCCGAGCTCGACCGCGCGCTGCGCCTCAAGACCCCGCTGCTGGGCATCAACAATCGCAACCTGCGCAATTTCAGCGTCACGCTGGACACGACCTTCAACCTGCTGTCCCGCGTGCCGCCGGATCGACTGGTCGTGACGGAAAGCGGTATTCTCACGCGCCGGGATGTCACCATGATGCGCGAGCGTGGCGTGCATGCATTCCTGGTCGGGGAAGCCTTCATGCGGGCGCCGGATCCGGGCGCGGCGTTGACGGCCCTGTTCGACAGCTAGCTTCTGCCAACCAGGGTCAATCCGTGTCCGCGATCGCCGTCGAAGCCGTCAGCAAGCATTGGACCACCGGGGACGGCCACGTTCGCGCGGTGGATGCCATCTCCTTCGCGCTGGAGCCGGGCACGCTCAACGTGCTGCTCGGCCCGTCGGGCTGCGGCAAGTCGACCACGCTGCGCCTGATTGCGGGGCTCGAAGCCGCCGATGGCGGTCGCATCACGATCGATGATCGCGACGTCACGGCGCTGCCGCCGGCCCAGCGCAACATTTCGATGGTGTTCCAGAGTTACGCATTGTTTCCCCACCTGTCCGTGGCGGAGAACATCCTGTTCGGCCTGCGCGTGCGCCGGGTGGCGCCGGCCGAGTGCACCGCGCGGCTGTCCCGCGTGGCCGACATGCTGGGCCTCGCCGCACTGCTGGGACGCAAGCCCTCGCAGCTCTCCGGCGGCCAGCAGCAGCGCGTGGCGCTGGGCCGCGCGATCATCAACGAGGCACCGGTGTGCCTGATGGACGAACCGTTGTCGAATCTCGATGCGCAGCTGCGCGCGGAGATGCGCCAGGAAATCCGCTCGCTGCAGAGAAAACTCGGCATCACGATGGTCTACGTTACGCACGACCAGGTCGAGGCGATGTCGATGGCCGATCGGGTGATCCTGCTCAATGGGGGCAGGATCGAGCAGAACGGGCGGCCCGTCGATCTCTACGAAACGCCCGCCAACGTCTTCGTCGCGCGCTTCATCGGCACGCCACCCATGAACCTGCTGCAGCTGGAGCGCGGGGCGGGGGGCGCGGTGATCGCCGGCACCGAGGGCCCCGTGCTCATGCCGCTGGAAGCCACCGGCGGGATGCTGGGCGTGCGCCCCGAGCACGTGCAGCTCGCCTACGACGGCGGCATCCGCGCGACGGTGGCCAATGTCGAATACCTCGGCGGCGACTCGCTGGTCACGTGCGCGATTGGCGGGCAGTCGCTGGCCGTGCGGGCCCCCGGCAGCACCGCCTTGACGCGCGGCGATGCCACGGGACTCACGTGGGCGCCGGGCGCCCAGCATTATTTCGGCGCCGACGGCGTGCGCCACGTCGACCACCCTCGTCACCAGGCGGCAACGCAACTCGCGTAACAAGGCAGATCGCAACCATAGACACCCTGTAGGCGCGGCTTCAGCCGCGCAATCGTTGCGCACGGCTGAAGCCGTGCCTACACTGCAAGCCTCGTACCCAGTCCGAGTTCCAGGAGGAATCATGTTCAAGAGCATCATCCGCAGGAGTCTCGCCGCCACGCTGCTGCCGCTGGCCGCGGCCGTGCTGCCGCTCGCCGCATTCGCGCAAACCGAGGTGTCGTTCTTCTACCCGGTGGCGGTCGGCGGTCCCATCACCAAGATCATCGACGGCTATGCCGCCGAGTTCGAGAAGGAGAATCCCGGGATCAAGCTGAAGCCGATCTACTCGGGCAGCTACCAGGAGTCGATCACGAAGGCGCTCACCGCGGTCAAGAGCGGCGAGCCTCCGGTGATGTCCATCCTCCTGTCCACGGACATGTTCACGCTGATCGACGAGGACGCCATCGTGCCGTTCGACAGCTTCGTGAAGACCGCGGACGACCAGGCGTGGCTCAAGAGTTTCTATCCGGCCTTCATGGAAAACAGCCAGACCGGCGGCAAGACGTGGGGCATTCCGTTCCAGCGCTCGACGATCGTGCTCTACTGGAACAAGGAGATGTTCAAGGAAGCGGGACTCGATCCCAATCGCCCGCCGGCCAACTGGAAGGAAACGGTCGACTACGGCCAGAAGCTTACCAGGCGCGACGCGTCGGGCAAGGTCACGCAGTGGGGCGTGCAGATCCCGTCGTCCGGATTTCCTTACTGGCTCTTCCAGGCGCTGGCCATCCAGAATGGCGTCAACCTGATGAACGCCGCCGGCACCGAAACCTACTACGACAAGCCGGAAGTGGTCGAGGCGCTGCAGTACTGGATGGATCTCGCCACCAAATACAAGATTCATCCGGAAGGCATCGTCGAGTGGGGCACCACGCCCAAGGATTTCTTCGAGAAGAAGATGGCGATGATGTGGACCACGACGGGCAACCTCACCAACGTGAAGACCAATGCCAAGTTCGATTTCGGCGTGGCGATGCTGCCCGCGGGCAAGGTTCGCGGCAGTCCCACCGGTGGGGGCAACTTCTACATCTTTGCCAAGTCCACGCCGGCGCAGAAGGAGGCGGCCTTCAAGTTCATCAAGTGGGTGACCACGCCGCAACGCGCCGCGCAATGGGGCATCGACACCGGCTACGTGGCGGTGCGCGCGGATGCGTTCGAGACGCCGGTGATGAAGGCGTATGTGGCCGGCTTCCCGGCTGCCGCCGTGGCGCGTGACCAGTTGCCGTTCGCCAAGGCCGAGTTGTCCACGCATGAAAACCAGCGCGTAACCAAGGCGCTCAACGACGCATTGCAGGCGGCGCTTACCGGCACCAAGCCGGCGGAGCAGGCGCTGAAGGATGCGCAGCGCGAGTCGGAGCGGATCCTGCGGCCCTTCAAGAAGTAGGGCGACGCCTAAATGATCCCGGCCTCGACCATTTTCAGGTCGATGCCGGCATCGATGAGCCGTGCCGGGTCGACGACGGCCCCGCGCTCGACCAGCGCGCGCGTTGGGCGCATGTCGCGTCCCGCGTTGAAGCCGATGGCGGCGCGCACGCGGTTGCCGTCGAGTGCAAATGCGATGAAGTGGTCGGCATCGTTGCCCTCGCGGATCAGGATGTGGTGCGCTGGTTGCGGCAACCCGACGATCTGGATGTGGGTGTCCTGCTGATCCGACCAGAAGCGGGGTACCGGGTCGTAAGCCACGTCGTGTCCCAGCATCGACCGCGCAGCGGCAATGCCCTGGTCCTGCGCGTTCTGCCAAGACTCCAGGCGGATGTTGCCGTCGGCCCAGCGGTTGGGGGCGAGCGCGACATCGCCGGCAGCAAACACGTGCGGGT
>JANNYI010000004.1:0-6980 GCA_031410015.1 Betaproteobacteria bacterium
CGGCGTCAACCGCCCAGCACGCGGCGAATGAAGGCCCCTGCCGCCACGACTTCCTCCAGCACGGCGGAATGTTCCATCGGCCACGTGTGCCATTCGACGGTCCAGCCACCGCGGGTCAGCGCCTGCCGCGACAGCTCCGCCCACTCGAAGCGCACCACCGGATCGCGGGTGCCGTGGGCCATGAAGATCGGCACGTCGCGGTTGGCGGGGCTCGCCTCCACCGGCAGCGCGCCGCCGTCGATCAGGTAGGTGGACAGCGCGACGATGCCGGCCAGCCGCTGCGGGTGGCGCAACCCCGTGTAGAGCGCCAGCGCCCCGCCCTGCGAGAAACCGGCCAGCACGATGCGCGCGTCGGCAATGCCGCGCGTGCGCTCGCGATCGATCAGCGCCTCCACCTGCGCCTGCGAGCGCCGCACGCCGGGCAGGTCCGCGCGGGCGCTGAAGTCGGCTTCCTTGAAGTCGTACCACGCGGGCATCACGAAGCCGTTGTTGATCGACACCGGGATCTTCGGGGCGTGGGGAAAGAGAAAGCGCACGCGCATCGCGGACGGCAGACCCAGCGACGGCCCGATCTCGGACCAGCCGTCGCCGGTGTCGCCCAGGCCGTGCATCCAGATCACGGTGGCGTCCGGCCCCGGCGCGGTTTCGATTTCGATGGCTTGCAGCAGGCTGTTCATGGGCGTCGGGACATGGCGGAAAGATCCGCATTCTAGCGGAGGCCTCCGGGCGCGGCCGCTGCGCGAGTATGTGACAATGCACGCCAATCGAACGGCGCGGGGACGCGGCGGCAACACGCCTCCCCCCAGCGTCGCAGCCCCGCTTGCGCCTCAAGGAGGAAACACCCATGAAGTCCGGATCGTCCCGCTCCGCGCTGCTGCTCGCCGGCGCACTCTTTGCCGCCACCATCGCGCAGGCGCAACCCGTCGTGATGCGCATCTCGCACCAGGTGCCGCCCGCCCACCATCTCACCAAAATGCTCGATGGATTCGCCGCCGACGTTAAGGCGCGCACCAACGGCCAGGTCGAGGTGCAGATCTACGGCTCGGAGCAGTTGGCCAAGGCCGCCGAGAATTTTCCCGCCGTGGCCAAGGGCAACATCGAAGCCGCGATGAGCGTCAACTTCCAATGGGGCACCACCATTCCCGAGATGAGCGCCACGCTGATTCCCTATGCAATGGGCGAGCTCGAGCGCATCAAGAAATTCCCCACCTCCGAGGCACGCAAGTTCCTCGACGAGAAACTGGCCGCGCGCGGCGTGAAGAGCGTGGCCTGGCTGTACATCACGCGCGAGACGATCATCACCTCCGCGAAGAAGCCGATCATCGCGCTTGACGATTTCAAGGGCGTCAAGATCCGCGGCCTCAACACGCTGACCGACAATGCGCTCACCGCGGTGGGCGCTGCGCCATCGGCGATGCCGGGCTCCGAGGTCTACCAGGCGCTGCAAAGCGGCGTACTGGACGCGGGACTGACCGACCTGTCCGCCGCCTACAGCCGCAAGTTCTACGAGGTGCAAAAGTTCGGCACCGTCGGCCCGATCTTCACGATCTACTTCCACCTCTACGTCAATCCGGCGTGGTGGAACAAGCTCTCGCCCGCCAATCAGAAGGCGATCGAGGCCGCGGCTGCCAAGGCCGAGCAGGACGCGATCCCGATCACCGAGGCCACGGCGGCCGCGGCATTGAAGGACCTGGCGGGCAAAGGCATGGCCATTCACGTGCAGACGCCTGCCGAGCAGGCCACCTGGAAGGCCGCCATGCAGAAGCCGGTGGTCGATGCGTTCCTCAAGTCCGCACCGGAAGGCGGGGCGAAGATCATCGAGCTGCTCGGCAAGCTGTAGGCTTGGCGCCTCCCGATCCTGCCGGCACGCCCGCGCGGGCGCGCGAGCCGGCGCGTTTGCCGCGGCTCGCTGCGCCGCAGCGCCCATGAAGGCCTTCCGCTACGCCGTCCAATGGATTGCCCACGTCGGCATCGCGCTGGCGGCCATCGCGCTGCTCGCGTCGATGGCGCTGATCGTCTATTCGGTCGTGATGCGCTACGGCTTCAACCAGCCGATCGCGTGGGTCGACGAACTGGTCGGCTACCTGCTGGTGGCCTGCGTGATGCTGGCCGCTGCCGACGCGTTGCGCGAGGGCGAGCACATCGCCGTGGACATCGTCACCGAGCGGCTGTCGGCGCGCGGCAAGCGCCTGACCGCGGTGCTGGGCCTGCTGGCGGTGGCCGCCTCCGCCCTGCTGCTCGTGATCGAGGGCTGGGACATGGTCGCGTTTTCGCGGATGGTGGGCCTCCTGTCCAACGGCTACATGGCCGTGCCGATGTGGATTCCGCAGGCGTTGGTGCCCATCGGCGCCGCCGCCTTGCTGCTGGCCGCGCTCGCCGCGCTGGGTGCGGCGTGGCGCGGCGAGACGCCCCGCCACGACCGCGACGCGATGACGCCGCCGGGCATCGAATGACCTTCGCGCTGATCCTCGCCGGACTGGTGCTGGTGCTGCTCACGGGCATCCCGGTGTTCGCGGGCCTCCTGTTGTTCGCCACCGCGATCCTCGTGGCCGTCGAGGGCAAGCTGGGCGGCATCGGCGATCTCGTGTTCGGCAAGCTCGACACCTATCTGCTGGTCTCGATTCCCCTGTTCACGCTGATGGCGCATTTCATGATCCGCGGCAAGGTCGTCGATGACCTTTTTGGTGCGGCCAACACGCTGCTGCGCCACCTGCCCGGCGGCATGGGCGTGGCCACCGTGGCCGCGTGCACGGTTTTCGCGGCCATCTCCGGGTCCAGCGTCGCCACGGCATTGACCATCGGCTCGGCCGCCATTCCGTTGATGATCCGCGCCGGCTACAGCCCGCGCGTGGCCTACGGCGTGGTCGGCGGCGGCGGCACGCTGGGCATCCTGATCCCGCCGTCCGGGCCGATGATTCTCTACGGCGTCGTGTCGGATACGTCGATCGGCGCGCTGTTCGTCGCCGGCATCGTGCCTGGCCTGATGCTGGCGGTGATCTTTGCCATTTATTCGATGGTCTCGGCGCGGTACTCGAGCCACCAGGTCAAGACCGAGCCGCGCGCGACGGGCCGCGAAGTCGTGGCCGCGCTGCGCCGGTCGTTCTGGGCGCTGACGCTGCCGGTACTGGTGCTGGGCGGAATGTATTTCGGCGTATTCACCGCCACGGAAGCCGCGGCTGCAGGCGCGCTGGGGGCGCTGCTGATCGCCGTCGTCGTCTACCGCAACTTCGGGCTGAAGGAAATCTGGCTGTCGGCCATCGACGCTTCGCGCAGCTCGGCGATGCTGTTCCTGATCCTGGCAGCCGCGGCGTTGCTGGGCAACGTACTGACCAAGCTGCGGATCCCCAACCAGATGGTCGACCTCGTCACGCAATACGGCGTGTCCCAGCTGGGCTTCCTGCTGGCCGTGATGCTGCTGCTCTTCGTGCTGGGCATGTTCCTCGAGACGATCTCGATCATCCTCATCACCACGCCGGTCGTGCTGCCGGTGCTGGCGGCGCTGGGCATCAACCCCATCTGGTACGGCATCCTGCTGACCATCAACCTCGAGCTGGCGCTGATCACGCCGCCGGTGGGGATGAATCTCTTCGCGATCAAGGCCATTTCGAGGGCGCCGATCCGCGAGATCATCATCGGCGTGGCCCCGTATGTGGGCTTGCTTATGTTCGGGCTGGCGCTGGTGCTCATGTTCCCGCAGATCGCGCTGTGGTTGCCGGGGACGATGAACTACAAGTAGGTGGAGCGCGCCGAAACGGCGCCTCGTCGTGCCGCCCGATGCCCGAACGGCCGCCCTATGGCTGGCACCACACGCAGCGGCCGGCATCGAAGTGGTAATCGCGGCGAAGGCACGCTGGTAACGCCGCGCCTTGCCGCTGCGTGATTGGTCCTGCTACAACTTGTCAGCCTGGGTTGCAAAGATGACCTTCCAGTTCGACTCGCCCTTGCGAATCGTCGCCGGTGTGTCGCCCAGGAACAGCGTCTTGTGTGCAGGCTCCGAACTATTGAGGTAGAGCTGCCCGTCCACCACGGCCCAGTACTCTGGCTTGGTGGCCACTTTCTTGCCCTTGCTGGCGCCAGCAGCACACCATCCACCATAGGCCGGCGCGTACTTTGCCGGGCTGGCGACAAACAGATCGCGGTTCGCGGCCGACGCAAACTGCCAGTTCGCGCCCTGGTACACGGCGGTGAACTGCGAGGATCCCGGTGTTGGTTGACCGATCGTATGGTAGGCCACCGTATCCAGACCACCGATTGCCACGCCGTCCTTCACGTAGTGTTCGTCCGCGGCGAACGCGGCCGACATCGGAACCATTGCGAGCACAGCGACCGCGGCACAACGGCGCACGAAACTGATGGAACCCATGGTAGTTGCTCCTGACTTGCACGGTTGAACCCGCGCCATGCTTGGCACGGGAGCAGCGGCCGGGATGGCCCCACTGACATTCAGTCGCGGCGCATCGAGCGACCTTACTGCAGCGTGTCAAACGGGCGTGGTGTCGAGCCCGATGCGATGCAATGCGCACGCACGATCCTCGATCATCGCGCGCTCCCTGTCACCCATCTGCTTCATGAGTGCCATTCCTCCGGCCGATTCGAAGATCACCGGCGCGATACATCCGGATCCAAAGATCGGGGCGAGCAGCGTTCCGCCACGATCCTTCTGCACCACAATGTGGAAATGCGCGCTGATGTGATCCATGACGTGGCCTGATGCCACCGCCTCCGACGGGTCGACCGCGCCCGGTTCTCTCCGCAGTTTTGGTGATCCCGCCATTCGTCCCCCCCCGCGCATGGCCACAGGTGCGTCGAATACTCGTATCCTGACGGTCGACCCGGTACGCCGAAAACGCGAGTAGAATCCGCGCCTGATGTAGAAGGTTCTACAGTTAGGCGGCCACAAGTCGTTGATTTGTAAGCCTTCCCCAAAAACACGATTTTTGCGGAGTTCCGATGGCCTTGAACGTTGCGTCACCTGCCCCTTCCCTGCGCGAAGTCAAACTCGACGACAAGTACGAGCTTGATTCCGGCCGCGTGTATCTCAACGGCGCGCAAGCCTTTGTGCGCCTGCTGATGCTGCAGCGGCAACGCGACCAGCTCGCGGGCCTGAACACTGGCGGCTTCGTCTCCGGCTATCGCGGCTCGCCGCTGGGCGCGCTCGACCAGTCGCTGTGGAAAGCGCAGAAATTCCTCGACCGCGCCAACATCAAGTTCCAGCCAGGCCTGAACGAGGACCTGGCCGCGACCTCCATCTGGGGCACGCAGCAGCTCAACCTGCACAAGGATGCCAAGGTCGATGGCGTCTTTGCGATGTGGTACGGCAAGGGCCCGGGTGTGGACCGCTGCGGCGACGTGTTCAAGCACGCCAACATGGCGGGCACCTCGAAGCACGGCGGCGTGCTGGTGCTGGCGGGCGACGATCATGCGGCCAAGTCGTCCACGGTGCCGCATCAATCGGATCACATGTTCTCCGCGGCGATGATGCCGGTGCTCTATCCGTCGTCGGTACAGGAAATCCTGGATCTCGGTCTGCACGGCTGGGCGATGTCGCGCTACTCGGGCTGCTGGGTCGGCTTCAAGTGCGTGGCCGACACGGTGGAGAGTTCCTCCTCGGTGTACGTGGACCCCGCGCGCACCGAGATCATCATTCCCACTGACTTTCCGTTGCCTGCGGATGGCGTATCCATCCGCTGGCCCGACGGCTTCCTCGACACCGAAGCCCGGATGCAGGACTTCAAGATCTACGCGGCCCTGCATTACGCGCGCGTGAATCAGTTGAACAAGGTCGTGATCGATTCGCCCAAGCCGCGGCTTGGCATTGCCACTTCGGGCAAGAGCTACCAGGACGTGCGGCAGGCGCTGGAGGACCTCGGCATCACCGAAGCCGACGCCGCCGATATCGGCCTGCGTGTCTTCAAGGTGGCGATGCCCTGGCCGCTCGAACCCGAAGGCGTGCGGCAATTCGCCGAGGGCCTCGAGGAAATTCTCGTCGTCGAGGAAAAGCGCCAGGTCGTCGAATACCAGCTGAAGGAACAGCTCTACAACTGGCGCGACGACGTGCGCCCGCGCGTGATCGGCAAGTTCGACGAGAAGGGCGAATGGGTGCGCCCGCACGGCGACTGGCTGCTGCCCGCCAAGGGCGAGCTCACCCCCGCGATGATCGCGCGCGTGATTGCGAAGCGCATCGAACGCCTCGACCTGCATCCGCGCACGATCGAGAAGATCCGCGCGCGCGTGGACTGGATCAACGCCAAGGAAGCGGCGCTGGAAAAGCCTGGCATCAGCCTCGTGCGCCAACCGTACTTCTGCTCCGGCTGCCCGCACAACACGTCCACCAAGCTGCCGGACGGCAGCCGCGCGACGGCCGGCATCGGCTGCCACGTGATGGCGATCTGGATGGACCGCAACACGTCCGAGTTCACGCACATGGGCGGCGAAGGCGTGCCGTGGATCGGCCAGGCGCCGTTCACCGACGAGAAGCACATCTTCGCCAACCTGGGTGACGGCACCTATTACCACAGCGGCATCCTCGCCATTCGCGCCGCCGTGGCCGCCGACGTCAACATCACCTACAAGATCCTCTACAACGATGCGGTGGCCATGACGGGCGGGCAGCCCTTCGACGGCCCGCTGTCGCCCGGCGACATCGCAAAGCAGGTCGCAGCGGAAGGGGTGAAGCGCATCATCGTCGTCAGCGACGAGCCGGAGAAGTATCCGCACGGCTATTACAGCAGCGAGATCCGCATCCACCATCGCGACGAGCTCGATGCGGTCCAGCGCGAGCTGCGCGAGATTCCGGGCTGCACGGTGCTGCTGTACGACCAGACCTGTGCGGCGGAAAAGCGCCGGCGCCGCAAGAAAGGCGAGTATCCAAAAGCCACGCAGCGGGTATTCATCAACGAGGCGGTCTGCGAAGGCTGCGGCGACTGCGGCGTGCAATCCAATTGCACCTCGATCCTGCCGGTCGAGACCGAATTCGGCCG
>JANNYI010000005.1:0-12702 GCA_031410015.1 Betaproteobacteria bacterium
GTGCAATGGGTGCAAAGTCCTTCACCGGGTCGTAGCCCACCTTGCCGTACAGGCTGGGATTGACCAGGTGCGACGAGGTCGCCAGCATCAGCGTGTACCCGTCCGCGGACTGCTTGGCCGCAAACTCGGCGCCCACGTTGCCGCCCGCCCCGCCCTTGTTGTCGATCACCACCGGCTGGCCCAGCCGCGCGCCCAGTTTCTCGCCGACATTGCGCGCCAGCACGTCGGGCGCCGATCCCGCGATGAACGGCACCACCAGCTTGATCGGTTTGTTGGGGTATTGGGCCGCAGCGGAACAGGCGGCCAACATCGCCAGCACCGCCACCGTCGCGCGCATCAGCGTACGCATCATCACGTTCTCCAAGGGTCGCAACACATTGGCTGCCGGTATCCATCCTGCGTCGTGCCTGCGCTCGTCGGCGCGACGGCAGCCGCGCACGTCGACGGATTGCGCATCCTACGCCTCGCGCGCCTCGAGGATCGCGTGAATGGTAGCCAGCCGCGTCCGCATGAACGCCGCCTGTGCCGCGGGCGACAGTTCCGCGGCCACCGTGGCCAACCCGCGCACGCGCAGGCGCTCGCGCAGCGCCGGCGACCCGGCCACATCGCGCATGTACTGCGCCGCCCCATCGAGATCGGGCTCCGCCCAATGCTGGCCGCGGCGATACGGCCCTGCGTCCCGCTGCAATTCGGTCAGCCGGTAGTCCACCAGCAAGGCATTGTCCACGCGCGTGAAGTCCACGTTGCCCGACCAGCCGGTGGCAATCACCGCCTTGCCGCAGGCCATCGCTTCGGCCATGCCGAGGCCGAATCCTTCCGCGCGATGCAACGACACGTAGCAGTCGATGCTGGCCATCAGCGTCCACAGCAGCGGGCGGGCGAGGTAGCCGTCGAGCAGCGTGATCCGCGGATCGTCGCGCATCAGCGCGGCAAGGCGCGCCTTGAGGTCGGGCTGGTATTCGAGGTTGCCGATCTTGAGCAGGAGGCGCACACGCTCGCCGCCCGGAAACGCGCGCTTGAACGCCTCTGCGGCGCCCAGCGGATTCTTGCGTTCGGGTACGCTCAGCACGTCGCACATCGCGAGGAACGCAATTTCGTCCGCGTGCAGGCCGAAGCGCAGCCGATCGGGCGCCACGTCCGGCGCTTCCACGCACAGCGGCATGCGCACCACCGGCACCGGCGCCTTCGCGGCAAAGGCCTGCTGGCAGAACGCCGACGGCGCCCAGATTTCATCGAGATAATCGAATGCCGGAAGCCATGCATCGGGAAACTCGCCCAACTCCCAGGCCCAGCAGCCGATGTTGTAGCGCCCGTCGAACAACGACGCGCCGAGGCTCGCGTGCGCCACCTGCATCTGGTCGGCATTGATCTGGAAGAGGTTGATCGCGTGCAGGTGCTGCGTGCGCTCGATGTCGGGCAGTTCCTCGTTCATCCGCGACATGTTGCCCACGCGGAAGTTGATCGTGGCCACGGGCACGGACGCCGCCTTCAGTACCCGCAGCGTGGAGCGCGCCCACTCGCCCACACCGCTCTCCGCGGCCAGGTAGCCGATCACGTTGATGCCGGCATCGTCATCGAGCCGGCGGGCACGCGCCTCCGGTGCGTGGGCCGGATAGACGACGGCGCCGGGCGATGCCGCCACGATGACGCCGCCGCCCGCGGCGGACGCCGGCGTGACCAGCGGCGGCGTGACGTAACTGTCGTCGAAGTAGGCGCGGCGCATCAGCGCGTGGCGCACCCGATGCCGGAATGCCTGCGACGTGAGCGGCTTCACCGCGGCGCGCAATCCCCACGCGGCGCGGTACGCCACGCGATAAACCGCGCGCAGCGCGCCCGGCGGTTCGCCGCCCGCGGCGAGGCCCGGCACCGCGCCGGCCGCCGCGCCCACTCCCGGCAGCGCGGGATCGGCTGCACCACCCGCAGCGCGCCCACCCGCCAGCGCGGCGCGTATCGGCGCGATGAACGCCTCGGGCACCTTCTCCTGCTCGCCCGCATGCTCCACCAGCCACTGCGCGTAGCCGCGGCCATGCTTGCCCGTCACATCCGGAAACGCGGCCTGCAGATCGGGGCGGCGGCGATACAGCGCATAGGCGAGGCGCGTGAGCCACGGACTGCGCCGATGTTCGGGCAGCGGCGCGTTGAGCCAGTCGAGCAGGAACACCTGCCCGGCTGCGGTCCAGAGGTCCGGATGCGGCTCGTCCCAGGCAAACTCCTCCCGATAGCAGCGGCGCACCAGATCCGGAATGGGCGTTCCGTCCGCCAGTCGCGCGAAGACGTACGGCATCGTGCGGCACGTGTCGAAGCCATTGCGCTGGAGGGCTGCCGCGTAGTCGTCCGCCAGCCCGCGCACCACCGGCCCGACGCTGTCCTGCGTGAAGCGGTCCTGATGCTTGCTGAAGGATTTCGCCCCCGGCGCGAAGCCGGAGAAGTGAAAGAACAGCAGCGGCCTGCCGTTGACGTCGGGACGGCCATCGATTCCGGCCGCAAGCGCGCGATGGTTGAGATTCCAGTACGCCACGTTCCAGCCCGCGTCGCGCTCGATGCACACGCCGGGATTCATCCCCGGCACGAGGTCGATCCATTTCTGGTCGGTGAAGAGGCCGCGCGGGATGTCGACGACGCAGTCGCGCAGCAGCTTGCTCTGCCACCAGCGCACGAAGCGGCGCGTGTCCTCGGTCTGCTTCAGCGCGATGAAGCCCAGGTTGTAGCTGCCGCTCTGCAGGATGGCCAGCTCGGTGGGATTGCGTCCATCGTCGAGGCGGTCGGTGAGGTGGGGCGTGAGCACGATCTGCGCATCGTCGAGGCGGGCGAGGATGGGCGTCACCGGCCCGTAGACACGGATGTCGGGGTCGAAATAGATCACCCGCTCGTAGCCGCGCGCAAACAGCGCCTCGAACACCCACGGCTTGATGGCCGTATTGAGCTCGAGGATCGTGTACTGGAACGTGAAGCGATCGAACTTGGGCAGCCCCAGGTCGCGAATCGACAGCTCCATGTAATCGTCGCGCTCGTCGCGCGCGTCGAACGGACCGTCGCAGCCGACGACGAACGCATCGAGCCCGGGATTGTGCGCGCGCACGCTCGCCACCAGCGTGCGCGCGAAGTGCCGGTAGTTGTTCGATACGATCGTGAAGAAGCAGGTCTTGGTCATTGCGCGTGCAGGGCATCCCGGAACAACCACATCCGCTGGTCGCGCGGATGCCCCCACTCGCCGATGCGTTCGGCCACGAGGCCCGCATTGCCGGCCACCCAGCGGATTTCATCCACGCCGTAGTGGTACGGATCCGCATCGAGATAGCTGACGATGCCGCCGGGCACATGGGACAACGGATCGAGATGCGCGTTGGTCGGTGCCTCGAAGAACGTGGCAAAGAAGCGGGCGCCGGGATTGAGCACCTTGCGCACCTCCACCATGCACCGCAGGATGTGGTTGAGTGGCAGGTGCGTGAACACCGAGGTGGCGATTGCGCAGTCGAAGCGGGTGCCGAAGCGGAAGAGCTCGAAGCGCTCGTTGACGAGCAGGTGCGGCGCCTTCCCGTCCAGCTGCAGTTGCGCAATCTCGCGCGTGCCCGCCTCGAGCAGCGACGCATTGATGTCGATGCCGTGGTAGAGGCCGGGTGCGAGGTAGCGGATGAAGTGCACGCCGCCCCGCAGCGCGCCGCAGCCGACGTCCACGAGCCGGTGCCCGGGCTGCAGTCCCTGCGCTTTCAGGAACTCGAACTGGAGGGCGCCCATTTCGTCCCACAGGCCGCCGACGAACGTGCGATGCTCGCCGGCCTCGATCTCGGCCGGACCCAGCTGCCGTCCGTATTCGTTGATTTTCATGCCACCTGGCTCCACGGCCCGCCTGCCGATCCATAATGTACGCGATCATTTTAATGCGGCACGAGGATACCTGATCGATGGGCCTGGGTTGGCTGCGCCTGCTTCTTTCGCTGCTGGTGATCGACGCCCACTACGGCGGCTTTCGCCTGCTCGTCCAGCCGCGGCTCGTCAATGCCTTCGGCGTGGATCGCATGGCCTTCGTCGGCGAAGGCGAGGTGGCCATCGCCGGCTTCTTCGTCATCAGCGGCTATGTGATCGCCTACGTGCTGGCGCGCAAATACGATGCCGCGTCATGGCGCGGCATCGGCATCTTCCTGCTCGGCCGCGCGCTGCGCATCTATCCGCTCTACCTGCTCGTCTTCGCCGCCTTCTGGGTCATGCTGGCGCTTGCCGGCGCCGCGCCGCAGATGGGCGCGACCCAACTCGCCAACAACCTGCTGCTGGTGCCCCTGGGGGCCATGGCGCTCTTGGGCGACCATGTGACGCTGGGACCGATGCAGTTCACCGGGCAGCTGCTGATCGGGCCGGCATGGACACTTTGCTTCGACCTGCTGTTCTACGTCCTGGCACCGTTCCTGCTGGTGTGGAAGCGAACGCTCTGGGCCGTCTGGGGTATCGGCCTCGTCTATTTCGTCGCTTTTGCCGTCACGCTCGATCCGCGGCCGCCGATCTGGTTTGCCTACCTCTACACCAGCCCCATCGCCTACCTGTTCGCCTTTGCCTGCGGCGCGCTGGTGTTTCACCACGGCGACCGGGTCGCACCCAATCGCGCGGCGCTGGGCGCGCTCTTCGTCGCGCTGTTCTGGCTCACGTATTTTCCGCTGGGCTTCACCAACGCCGCCGTCAATCAGCTGCTGGCGATACTCGTGCTCACCGGGCTCGTGGCCGCGCTCAAGGACTTCGGCAAGGGCCGCAAGTGGGATCGGCTGTTCGGCGACCTCACCTACTCCACCTACCTGCTGCATCTGCCGCTGCTCCTCCTGTTGGAGCGCTTCCACGTCGCGGGCGCGCCATGGTGGGGCCTCGTCCTCACCTACGCGCTGGCGTTCGCGCTGCTGTACACGTTCGAGTATCCGCTCGACCGCCGGCGCGACGCGTTGCATCGCCGGCTCTCCGCCACCACGGGCCGGCCGGTATCCGGGCTGTCGCTCGCGTCCGCCGCCATCGTCGCAATGCTGGCCGCCGCGGCCGTCACGAGCTATGTGCGCAACGCGCTGCACGGCGGCGAGTCGGTCACGCCCGGCGTCGCCGCGTGCCCGGCGGCATGGCGCTGCACCCCGGGGCCGGCGGCGTTCGCCATCGACGTGTCCGGCGCAGGCATGGTGCAGCTCCAACCACCGCTGGTGACCACCCAGCGCGTGCTGGTCGACGTGCGCAACAGCGGCACCACGGGCACGGTGTTCGCGGGCATCGAAGTTGGCGGGCCCGATGGCCTCAGGGCCGGCATCCTGCGCACCGGCGCCACCTGCACCCTGGTCGTGGAGCAGGCAGGGCGCCGCGAGCCCGCGCCGGCCGGTTGGAGCGGCGGTTGCGCGTCGCCGCATCGCTTCGTGCTGGACGGCAGCACCGGCATGATCGTGCTGGCGGTGGACTCGCTATGGGTGTTTCCGACGGCGCAACCGGCCACCGCAGCACGGCTGGCGGCAAGCGCCGACGGCAGCAGCGACGGCAGCGTGGCGCTGACCGGGCTCTTCACCACCGCAAGGAACCCGCGCGCGCCGCCGCGCTAGGAACGACTTCGGCGCGGGGCGCGGGTGCAATCCCCGTTCAGGCCAGCAGGAGCGCCGACCGGGCAAGCTTCGGCAGGTTCTCGTTCACCGCTTCGTACAGCACCTTGGTGACCGACACCGGATCGGTGAGCGGCTGCCCGTTGTGCTTGACCTCCAGCGCACCGCTGCGCACGGCCTCGGCCAGCCCCTCCACCAGCGCATCGCGATCGCGGGTGCCGTCGAGCAGCAGGAGGAACTGCCGGTTGAACGGATCGAGCTGCAGCGTTTCGTGGCGCAGGTTGGTGATGGCACCGGGACGGCCGGCCTGCGCTCGCGCCACCTTGCTCGCCATTGGCTTGCCCTCGATGCTCATGCCGAGCGTCACTGGCTGCGTCCGCAGTTCGATCAACGTGGCGGCGTAGGCCTGGAACAGGTCCGTGGCCAGCCGCTGGCGCTGCGCCTCGAGTTGCGCCGGCTCGGGCACCGCTGCAACATTGCCGGCAATCCGGCCCGCCGCCGCGAGCACAAGCTGCTCGAAGGGCACGGTCTGCGGCCAGCACTCCGCCAGCACCAGGAAAGCAGCCTTGGTGATGGCATTGGAGGTGGAGAGCGACGCGCCCGTGGGCGTGCGGAACTGTTCGGGCACGCCCGGATCGATCGACGGTTTGCTTGAAACCGCGCGCGCCGGCGACGCAATGTGGAACTCGCGCACCAGCTGCGCATTCACCGCCCGCGTGAGCGGCGCGGCGGCATGCACCAGCAGCGTCTGGCGGAACGTGCGGTTGCGCACGAAGTCCATGTACTGCTCCATCCGCACGATGTCAGGCGCGATCTTGCGCAACGTTTCCGCCACCGGCGGCGGAAAGTTCGTCACCATCATCGAGCCGAACTCGGCCTCGCCCAGGAATTGCATCTCGTGCTGCGCCGCCTCGGCCACGAACTGGTGGAAGTACCGCGGCTCGTTGATGTCCTCGAGGTGGTCGTGAAAGATGTACGAGTCAGGCTGCCCGCGGATCGCGTCGACCTCCTGCTTCAGCGTCAACCCGTAGGGCGTGTCGGTGGACGTGCTCTGCGCCAGGAAATCGAGCAGCGCGCGCGCCTGTTCGAGCTTGGCCTTCGCCCCCTCGAACTGGCGCGAGTGATACAGCATCATGTCGCGGATCATGCCGCGCATGCGCCAGCCGGGATACGTGTTGTAGCTGATGTAGGCAACGCCCTGCGGATGCAGGTTGTGCTGGCAGATCGACAGGATCTTCTGGCGGACGATGTCGGGCACCCACGAGTAGATGCCGTGGCAGAGGACATAGTCGAACTGTCCCCACGATGCATCGACGTCGAGGATGTTGGCGTGGCGCAGCTCGACGTTGGGCAGGTCCAGCGCCTTGATCATGGCCTGGCCTTCCTCGATCTGCTTGTTGGAAAGATCGATGCCGATGAAGTGCGCGCCCGGCAGCACTTCGGCCATCGGCGCCAGGTTGTCGCCGCTGGCGCAGCCCAGTTCCAGCACCCGGCACGTCGCGACCGGCGGCGGCGTCATGCCGAACATCCGGGCAATCGACGCCAGCCGGTCGGGATGGGTATGGTGAAACGCCGCG
This sequence comes from Betaproteobacteria bacterium, assembly GCA_031410015.1. Lineage (GTDB taxonomy): Bacteria > Pseudomonadota > Gammaproteobacteria > Burkholderiales > Casimicrobiaceae > VBCG01. The sequence goes on from JANNYI010000005.1 coordinate 7,130, forward strand.
CGGATGTACGGGACGTCGTCGTAACTCGTGGGTGCGGCTTCGGAAGTCATGCGTCGTTCCTTGCTGGAGTGGGCGCGGTGGCTCGCAGGACCGTCAGCCGGACGTGCCGGCGGCGACCTGCCGCAACCCGCGGGGCAGCCTCGTTACCGCTGGTACCTGATGGCAATGCCCTTGAACGCCGGGATTGCGCTGCCTTGCGTCACCGCAAAGCCGCCGATGGCGGGATTGAATGTGGACTCGGCCGGTTGACGCACGCTGACGTCCTGCAGGATCACGGCGTCCGCGCCGAGCTGCTGCGCCTGCTCCCGGATGCGCGCAATGACCTGCGACGGCGTCTGCCCCAGCACACCCTTCGCGTCGATCACGCCGACCTGCACGTAGGGCTTCGCCGGCGCCTGCTCCAGCACCTCGGGTGGAAAGGCGCTGGCCGGAAACGTGGGGGCGCCTTCCGTCCGGCGGACATCGGGCGCCAGCGGCGCGCAGGCGGCCAGCAACAACAGGACCAGGGGAAAAGTGAGCTTGTTCATGATTCCGCCATTGTATCCGAGGTCACGCGAACGGCACCCCGCACCCCGCTCAGCCCCCTGCCGGGGCGTCGAGCAGCCGTGCCAGCGGGCCGAGGTACGGCTCGTACTTCTGCCAGCGCGCCACCGAGGTGCGATACAGGGGCTGGCGCACCTGCCACGAACTGGCCGTGCGCACGACCCGCTGGTTGTCCTGGAACGCGAGGCACCGCTCGTCCCACTCGAGGCCGCAGAACTCGATCATGCGGCGGCTGCCGCCTTCCTGGTCGGCCACCAGCTCCTCGTACTGCACTTCCAGCATCGCGGTCGGCGGGATGACCTTGCGCCAATGCTGCATGAAGCGATCGTATTGTTCGTAGAACACCGCGAGATCGCCCAGATCGTAGGCGTAGGGGTGCAGCGCCGGAAAGTTCTGGAAATAGATCGAGAGGCACGTGTCGACCGGGTTGCGGCGGCAGTGGATGATCCTGGCGTTGGGGAACGCCATGTGGATCAGCCCCAGATGCAGGAAGTTGTGCGGCATCTTGTCGGTGATGCGCAATGCATCGGCCGAGTACCCCCGCAGGTGCGCGAGGTAGCGCGCGGACGTATCGGCCAACGCGCCCTGCGGCGGATCCTGCAAGTCGGTGCGCAGGCGCCGGTCGTCGTTGGCCCAGAAGATCAGTTCGCCGGCGCCATGAATCTGCGGGTGGCTCGACAGGATCTGCTCCACCAGCGACGTGCCGGAGCGCATCATGCCCAGGATCATGACGGGGAGTTCGGACGGATTGCCTTCGCTGCGGTGCCGCGCGAAGAATTCCGGCGTGAACTGCTCGATCATCCGGCCGATGTGCGCCTCGAAATGCCCGCGATCGAAGCGCTGGACCAGGCGATCGCGTTCGAGATCGTTGGCTATCCGGTAATGCGCAAATGCGGGCGCGTATTCGCCCAGGTCGTCGTAGGCCTTGCCCAGCGCAAAGTGCAGGTGACTGTATTCCTCGTCGATGCGGTCGGGGGTGGCGCGGACGAGCTGCTCCAGTTGCTCGAGCATCGGCCGGTCCTTCGGCAGCATCTTGCGCGCACCGGTCACGCCCGCGTAGGACATGAGCTGCGCCGGATCGAGCGCGATCGACTTGCGGAAGCACCCTTCCGCTTCCGCAAAGGCGCCTTCGGACCGGTAGAGCGATCCCAGGTTGTGATACGCGCCGGCAAAGTCCGGCAGCAGGTTCAGCGCCTGCATCAGGTGGGCGCGCGCGCGTTCCGTCTCGTCCTTGCGCATCAGCATCTTGGCAAGGTTGCTGTGCGCCTCGGCAAACGTGGGGCGCAGCTTCACCGCATGCATCAGGCTCGCGATTGCCTCTTCATCCTGCTCCAGGTCGCCCAACGCATTGCCGAGGTTGTTGAAGGCCTCGGGGAACGTGGGATCGATGGCGATCGCCGCGCGATAGCTGGCCACCGCATCGGCTTTCTTCCCCCGCATGTAGTAGATGAGACCGAGGTTGTTATGACCGGCCGCCATGTTGGGCTCGATGGCCAGTGCCTTGCGGTACGCAGCCTCGGCCCCGGCAAGGTCGCCCTTCAACCGCAGCAGATTGCCCATGTTGCACAGTGCATCGGCAAAGTCCGGCTGCAGTTCGATGGCGCGGCCGATGTATTTTTCGGCGTCGGCCGTATGCCCGGCCGACAGCAGCACGCCACCGAAATTGCCGCAGATGACCGGATTGTTGGGCGCCAGCGCCACCGCCTGCTGCAGCGCGCCGAGCGCCTGCGCCGTGGCGCCTTTCTTGACCAGGATCAGCCCCAGCAGGTGCATCGCCCCCGCGTCCTTCGGGTTGCGCTGCAGCAGCTCACGGCAGATCCGCTCCGCTTCGACGAGTCGTCCGGCGTTGTAAAGGCGGGACGCCTCCTCGCCGGCGGCGCGTGCGGGGTTCGTGGGTACGGGGTTGGTCTGGATGGGCATCGACATAATGGTCTCACGGAAAAAGGGCCCCGCAGGGCCCAATTCCTAGCGGCACGGCTTGCGCTTACTGCGTGAACGGCGTCGTGTTCACCAGCGGCAGCCACGGCTGACCGTTGGCCACGGCATTGGCCAGCACCGTGTACGTGTTGAGGTACGAGTTGAACGGGTTGAGTGTGGCCGACAGGTTGGGGAAGCCCAGGAAATTCGTCCCGGCATGCGCCTGGTACGTCGTCGACATGCCCACCCCACCATTCGGTCGCACGCTGTAGTTCACGAACGAGTTGCCGTTGGTGTAGATCGGTTGCAGCGCGTTGATGGTCGTGCCCTGGAAGTACACGCCCTGGAACGGCAGCGCCGTACCCGTGAACGCGTTGTCCAGCACCGTGTTGACGTTCAGCGCACCACCCGCCACGAACGAGACGCCGCCCGGGAACAGGAAGCCGTTGGTGTTCGAGAGGCCGCCGGTGGCCGGCGCCGCCGCCGCGCAAGCGGCCGGCGGACCGCCACGATCGCATTCACCACCACCGCCGCCGCCACTGCTGAAATACGCGCCGGGGACGTTGTTGGCGCCGATCGTCAGGTTGCCCGTGGCCGTCACCAGCAGGCTGCTGCCTGCATTCGACTGCGGAATGTATCCGCCCGAAGGCAGCGTGCACAGGCCCGAGTAGCAGGCGTTGTTGAGGATCACCGTCTGCCCCGACGTGATCGTGGCGTCACCGGTGATGGCGAGGTTGATCGCCTGCACCGCCGGGCTGCGCGCGTTGATGGTGATCACCGGATCGGTGCCCACCGTCGTGATGTGCAGGCCGTTCAACAGATAGTTGTTCGACACCGGATTGCGCACGTTGCCGGACGTGTCGAACACCGCGCGGTTGGTGGTGATCACGCCCGGACCGGTCACGTTGCTGACGTCGTACATCTCCACCGTGCGATAGCCGCCGGCGGTGGTGGTCAGGTTGCCGTTGAGCAGCACCGCCATGTCGTAGGGCGAACCGCTGGGCGGCGGCGGGCCGATCTGGCCCGTCGAGAATTCGAAATTGCCGGCGATGAGGTTCGCACTGATGGTGGTCATGTTGCCGGGCAGGTCGACACCGTAGAACTCGATGCCGCCGGCACCACTGCCGGGCGTCGCTTCGCTGACCGCCAGTGGCGCACTCACCACGATCTTGTTGCCGGCGAGATAGATGCCGTCGGAACCCTTGTCGCGCAGCACTGTGATCGGCGTCGTCACCGTCGTCGTGCCGCCCGCGCCAACGTCGTGCGCTGCGCTGAAGTAGCCGATGTAGTTACCTGCACCCGTGGCGACGACCGTGCCACCGACAGTGACATCGCCGTTGCCGCGATTGTAGAACTCGACGGCGCCGCCCTTCGATGTGATGTTGACCGCACCGGCATTGGTGGCATTGCCGAAGCTGGGACCGTCACCATTGTTGGCGAACACCAACGCGTCCGTTGCCGTAATTACCCCGGATGCCGAGTTGGTAATGCTTCCGAACTCGGAATACAGCGAGATGTAGCTGTTGCTGCTGGTCATCTTGCCGGTGTTGACGATGTTGTGCGGGTTGGCCGACATCTTGTTCGACCCGGCCCAGACGGTCATAAAATTCGCGGCGGTGATCGTGCCGCTGTTGGTGACGTTGCCGTCATTTGTCGATATGTTGATGGTGTTCGAGCTCGTCATCGTGCCGCTGTTGTCGATCGCGCCCGACGTCGTGGTGACCTCGAGGTAACCGTTGCCGGCGGTGATCGTGCCCGTGTTGGTGATGGCGCCCTTGACGCCGATGTCCACCCAGCCAGTGGGGTTGCTGATCGTGCCGCTGTTGTTCAGGCCGCCCTGCCCTGCCAGCAACGGCGACGCCGTGTTGCCGTACCAGGGCACGTTATTGCCGATGACGTCGAGATCCAGTCCGACCGCCGCAAAGCTGGTGGTAATCGTGCCGGTGTTGATCAGCTTGCCCGTCCATTGCAACGCAGGAAAGAGCGGAAATGGGGTGGGGAGGAAAATGGTGCCGGTGTTGGTCAGGTCGCCGTTGGCCCATACAAGCAGCGGAGTCGCGGTAAGGCCGATCGTCACATCCGTCGGTGCCGAGCTGCGCACCGTGGCGCTGGCGGGGCCTGTGTCATTGATATTGATGCCACCCGGCGCGTAGTAGTCACTGCCGACACCACCGACAACAATGGTCGGGTAGCCGCCCGTTGGCATTTTCGCTGAACTGACGTTTACTGTGCCTGATCCGGCCACCAGCAAGGCAGTGCCCACTCCCGAAAAATCCCCGAAAACGTTTACCGGCGAGTTGCCAGCGAAGTTCAACGGCAGACCGTTGCTGCTGGCGAACGTATTGATTGCGTCAATCGTGTTCATGTTCGATCCGACCAACGACACGCCCCCGAGCCCCGAGATCGTTGCGCCGGAACTGACCGTAATGCCTTTCTCGTTCGCAATCGCGAGGTAGGTGAAGTTATCCGCAACGATCTTGCCGTCGATCTTGGACAGAGTGCCGCTGATGTCGATGTTGAGGATGCCGGTCGGCCCCACCGACGTGAAGTTCAGCGTCTTGCCCGAAGCGAGGTTGAAGCCAGGCGTGTTGGCCGTATCGAGCACCGCCGGCGAACCCCACTGGATGACCGTATTGACTCCGGAAACGCTCTGGATCGTTGCGCCATTGCTGAGACCGATGATCTGGTTGCCGCCAGGCAGCGCCACGCCGTTGACCGTCACGCCGGCGCCGAAATTGCGCACCACCAGACCGGCCCCTGGCATACCGTTGTCGGCGAGCACCGCCGGCGCGAACAAGGCCATGGCGACGGCCGCAACCAGTGGTTTGGTCGAAAATTCGCGGGTGACGATGATTGTGCTTTGCATGGACGAATCTCCGGATATTGCGGGCGATCAAGCGAAGTTCTGCGAACCATAAGGATGCCACAGCAAGGTCGACCGGGCCATTTCTCCCTGCGCATGGCCATGGCAGACTCGGCAAAACTGCGCCGTTGGCGCCACAACACGTCAATGCCGGCGGAATGGCCCAAGAAAAAGGGCCCCGCAGGGCCCCTTTTCCGTACCGCCGTTCGTAAGACTTACTGCGTGAACGGCGTCGTGTTCACCAGCGGCA
>JANNYI010000006.1:0-1853 GCA_031410015.1 Betaproteobacteria bacterium
CCGTACTCGGCCACCTGCGCCACGAGGTCGGCCATTACTACTGGGACCGGCTGATCGTCGATACCGCGTGGCTGCCGCGGTTTCGCACGCTCTTTGGCGACGAACGCGCCGATTACGGCGAAGCGCTGCGGCTGCAGTATGAAAACGGCCCGCCGGCCGACTGGCGCGACCGTCACATCAGCGCGTATGCCGCGTGCCATCCGTGGGAGGACTGGGCCGAGAGCTGGGCGCATTACATGCACGCGCGCGCCACGCTGGGCACCGTGGAGAGCTTCGGCCTCGGTGTGAACGACACGCCGATCCGGATCACGCCATTCGATACCGACGTGCTGTACCAGAACGACGATCCGGTATCGGCGCAACGCTTCCTCGGCTGGATCAACGCCTGGGTGGTGCTGACCGCCGTGCTGAACGAAACCGCGCGCAGCATGGGACAGCCGGACATCTATCCGTTCGTGCTGAATCGCCCGGTGGTCACCAAGCTGCATTTCATCCAGCGCCTGATCGAGGATCAGAATGCCGGCGCGCCGTTGCACGCGCCGCCGGAATTTTTGTAACCTCTAGGTGGGGTAAACACGGGGCCCCGTGGACCAATGAGCGTCCGCAGGCGCCCTGTAGGCGAGGCTTCAGCCTCGCGCAACGCTACACCGGCTCAACCGGATGCCCAGCCGCAATCCACGCGTCAATACCGCCCAGCAACGGATGCACTCGCGTGAACCCATGCTCGATCAGCACCTTGGCAACCTTGGCCGCCGAGTACTCATTGGGACACGCGCAATAGACGATCACTTCCTGCTCCGGACTGATCGGCAGCAGCTCGACCTTGAGGTTCTTGAAGTCCACGGCAATCGCGCCCGGGATGCGGCCCGTCAGCGATTGCGTGATCGCTGAACGCACATCGATCACCGTACCCACGCGCTTGGCGGTCATCAATTCATGCAGTTCGTCAACGGAGATCCGGTCCATCCGCAACCGCCAGATGAAGAGTTCGCGCTGCCACCACTTGGCCGCTGCATAGAGCAGGAACGCGCCGATGACGAGCCACAGCCCGATGCGGCCCATCGTCTCGAACACCTTCAGCACGTCGTTGATGGCATCGCGGAACACGAAGCCGAGACCCAGCGCAACGCCCGCCCACAGCGCCGCGCCCACCGCGTCGAACGCGAGGAATTTCCAGAGCGGCACGCGCACCACGCCGGCCATCGACGTTGCCACCGACGCAAAGCCCGGGATGAACTTGGCCACCGCCAGCGACGCGACGCCAAAGCGCGCGAAGATCGACTCGGTCTGCCGCACGCATGAAGCGGGCGACATCGACAGGCGGCAGATGGTCTTCAACACCTTGCTGCCGAACCGGCGGCCGGCGTAGAACCACGCCATGTCCGCGAGCAGCGACGCCACCACGGCGGTGGCCAGCAGCGCCTGCAGCGAGGACCCACCCCGCGACGCCAGCGCGCCGGTGATGATCAGCGTGGGATAGGCGGGAAACGGCAAGCCCGCCTGCAGCGCCAGCACGTTGATGAAGACGAAGGCCAGGCCGTAGTACTGGATGAGGTCGATCAGCTGGGTCATGGGACAAGGCTCTCGCAGGATCCGGGCGATCAGGGTGGTAGCGCGATGCCGCAAACCCAACCCCACGCGCATTGGGGCCCCGACAATGCCCTGAGGCAGGGTCGAAAGATGTGAGTTTACGGCAAACCCCCATTCCGGCTATAATCGCGCCCCTTGTGGGGACGTAGCTCAGCTGGGAGAGCGCCGCGTTCGCAATGCGGAGGTCGGGAGTTCGATCCTCCTCGTCTCCACCACTGTTTCAAGACAAAGGCCCTGAGCGATCAGGGCCTTTTGTTTTTTGA
>JANNYI010000007.1:0-1654 GCA_031410015.1 Betaproteobacteria bacterium
AGTTCAAATCAAAGGGCGCGGCCATGATCCGGGTCGGTATAGGCGGATGGACGTTCGAGCCGTGGCGCGGGGTGTTCTATCCCGAGGGGTTGTCGCAGTCGAAGGAACTCGGCTTCGCCAGCCGCTCGGTCACGTCGATCGAGGTCAATGGCACGTTCTACTCCACGTTCAAGCCGGCGACGTTCCGCAAATGGAACACCGAAACGCCGGACGACTTCGTGTTCTCGCTCAAGGCGCCGCGCTATGCGGTCAACCGCAAGGAGCTGGCGGGCGCGGGCGAGAGCATCGGCAAGTTCTTCGAGAGCGGGCTGGAGGAGCTGGAGGGCAAGCTCGGCCCCATCCTGTGGCAGTTCGCGGCGACCAAGAAGTTCGTGCCCGACGACTTCGAGGCGTTTCTGAACCTGCTGCCCGCCAAGCTCGGCTCGCGCCGGTTGCGCCACGCGCTGGAAGTGCGTCACCCGTCGTTCGTCGTGCCGGAGTTCGTGGCGCTGGCGCGCAAGCACAGGATGGCCGTCGTGTTCGCGGACTCGCCGAAATACCCCTCGCAGGCCGACTACACCGCGGACTTCTATTACGCGCGCCTGCAGAACGCGCAGGCCGACGTGAGCACCGGCTATACGCCCAAGGAGCTCGACCGCTGGGCCGGGCATGCGAATTCCTGGGCCAAGGGCGAGGCCCCCTCCACCCTCACCTACGCCGCCCCGCGCAAGGGCGACAGCGCGACGCGGGACGTGTTCGTCTACATGATCAACGGCGCAAAAGAGCGCGCGCCGGCGGCGGCGATGGGGCTTATCGAACGGCTGAACGATTAGCGTGCTACGAAAACGGTCCTTGCTGATCCTCGCCATGTAGCCCGGAAAGTCGCTTTAGCTTTCGAAGATTTAGTTTGTCGCTCATTGAGTGGTTCACCGCCCAAGCGAACTGCCAGTTGTTCATATCGACACGAGATGCACGAAAAGCGTGATTGACTAGCGTTCTCTGCTCACCGGGCTGCAACAACAGAGGAAATGTGACGACAGCATCTCGGCCGATTGTGCTCCACGCGCCGCCCATTGCAGTTTCGAAACCTCTCTTCTTCGTTTCAACTCGATTGCCACCAAAGGAAACGTCTCTAATCGTCACTGCCATTGACGATCTATTCGTTAACGTAATCCATGGCTCGGCCCATCCCGGGCCGTAGAACGCCCAACCACACCTGATAGCGCAGTAAGACCTACTTTGAATGTGATCCCTGCCTTGAAGAGCGAGACCGACAAGCGCGAGCGCAAAGCCCGCGACTCCAATCCAGTCCGCAACGCTCGTCACTTCATCAACTCGCGCGCGATGATCACGCGCATGATCTCGTTCGTCCCTTCCAGTATCTGGTTCACGCGCACGTCGCGGACGATGCGCTCGACGCCGTAGTCCTTGAGGTAGCCGTAGCCGCCGTGGATCTGCAGCGCGAGGTCGGTTATCTTTCCGGCCGCTTCGGAGGCGAAGAGCTTGGCCATGGCGGCTTCCATCGTGAACCGGACATTCTTCGAGCGCACCCAGGCCGCCTTGTACGTCAGCAGCCGGGCCGCCTCGAGCGTGGTCGCCATGTCGGCCAGCATCCACTGGATGCCCTGATAGTCGGCGATCCGGTGGGAAAAGGCCGTGCGCTCCCGCGCCCACG
>JANNYI010000008.1:0-13168 GCA_031410015.1 Betaproteobacteria bacterium
CCGGCAAGCTGGCCGACCTCGTCGTCTGGAAGCCGGCCTTCTTCGGCGTCAAGCCCTCTGATCATCAAGGGCGGCATGATCGCGGCCGCCGCGATGGGGGACCCCAACGCCTCGATCCCCACGCCGCAGCCGGTGCACTACCGACCGATGTTCGGCGCCTTCGGCGGCGCGCTGAAGACGTCGCTGACCTTTGTCTCGAAGGCGGCGCTGAAGAATCCCGCGGTGGCGAAGCTCGGCCTGGTCAAGCCGCTGGTGGCGGTGAAGAACACGCGCACGATCGGCAAGAAGGACATGAAGCTGAACGACGCCACGCCGCGGATCGACGTCGATCCGGAGACCTATGTCGTGCGCGCGGACGGCGAACTGCTGGTCTGCGAGCCTGCTGCATCGCTGCCGCTGGCGCAGCGGTACTTCCTGTTCTGATGTCGTGCTGACCATCCGCGAGCGCATCGATGCCGATGCCGTGCCGCAGGCATCGCTGGTGCTGCCGTTCGACCTGCGCCAGAAAAGCCGGCTGCTGACGCGGCTCGCCGACGGCGAGGAAGTCGGCCTGATGCTGGAGCGCGGCACGGTGCTGCGCGGCGGCGACCGGCTGCGCGCCGACGACGGCCGCGTGGTGGCGGTCGTTGCCGCCGCCGAAGCGTTGATGGAAGCCCGTTGCGACGATGCCACCGGCCTCGCGCGCTGTGCCTATCACCTGGGCAACCGGCACACGCCGGTCGAGGTCCGCGCCAATGCCGTGCGCTTCGCCGCCGACGAGGTGCTGGGCGGCATGCTGCGCGGACTTGGCGCGCGGGTCGAGACACTTGCCGCGCCGTTCGAGCCCGAAGCGGGCGCGTATGCCGGCGGTCACAGCCATCATTCCGGCGACGCCAAGCACGGCGGCATCATCCACGACATGGTCGAACGCACCCGGCGGTTGAAGTGACGCGCGAGCCGCTGGCGCTCGTCCGCCTGTTGCAACTGGCCAGTCCCGCACTGCCCATCGGCGCGTACAGCTATTCGCAGGGACTGGAGTGGATGGCCGGGTCGGGCACGATTCGCGATGCCGCGGCGATGCAGGTCTGGATCGACGACCTGCTGCACAACGTGATGGCCACGGGCGAGGCGCCGGTGCTGTGGCGGATGCTGACGGCCATCGACACCGGCGACCATGCTTGCTTTGCCGAGTGGAATGCATGGTTCCGGTCGTCGCGCGAAGGCGCGGAGTTGCGCGCGGAAACGCTGCAGACGGGCGGATCGCTGTTGAAGCTGCTGGTGGACCTCGACGTGCTCGACGACGCCGCGCGCGCGGCCGTCGCCGCGGCCGAGCCGGTCACGCTGCCCGCCGCGTTCGCGCTCGCGGCGCGCGCATGGGCGATCCCGCATGCCGATGCGGTCGCGGCCTACCTGTGGTCGTGGCTGGAGAACCAGGTGCTCGCGACGCTGAAGGCGATGGCGGTGGGCCAGGTGGCGGGCCAGCGGATGCTGCTGGCGCTGGGCACGGCCGTTCCCGCCATCGTCCTGCGCTCGCGCGCCGTCGCGGACGACGACATCACCAGCTTCGCGCCGGGGCTTGCCATCGCCTCGGCGTGCCATGAAACGCAGTACTCCCGATTGTTCCGCTCATGAACTCGACTCCGCAACAGCCGCTCCGCGTAGGCATCGGCGGCCCGGTGGGCTCCGGCAAGACGGCGCTGACGCTGGCGCTGTGCCGGGCCCTGCGCGACCGTTTTGAAATCGCCGTGGTCACCAACGATATCTACACCGAGGAAGACGCCGCGTTCCTGGTGCGTAACGAAGCGCTGGCGGCAGATCGCATCATCGGCGTGGAGACGGGCGGGTGTCCGCATACGGCAATCCGCGAGGATGCGTCGATCAATCTCGAAGCCGTGGACCGGCTGGCCCGCCGCTTTGGCAATCTCGATGTGATCTTTGTCGAGAGTGGCGGCGACAATCTCGCCGCGACTTTCAGTCCTGAGCTGTCGGACCTCACGCTCTACGTGATCGATGTGGCGGCCGGCGACAAGATTCCGCGCAAGGGCGGACCGGGGATCACGCGTTCGGATCTGCTCATCATCAACAAGATCGATCTCGCGCCGATGGTGGGCGCCTCGCTCGAGGTGATGGACCGCGATGCAAGAAAAATGCGCGGCGAGCGCCCGTTCGTCTTCACCAATCTCAAGACCGGCCATGGGTTGGCCACGGTGATCGCGTTCATCGAAGCGCGCGGCATGCTGCGCGCCACCTAGCGCGGCGTTCGCGGCGCTGCAGCGATGGCCTTCGAGTACGCTCCGCTGATCGAGAGATTCGGATATCTGGCGACCTTCGTCGGCACGCTGCTCGAGGGCGAAACGCTCCTGATCCTGTCCGGACTGGCAGCGCATCGCGGCTACCTCGACATCAACCTCGTCGTGCTGGTGGGTGCCGTCGGCGGCGCGCTCGGCGATTTCGTCCTGTTCCTGGTTGGACGCCGCTATCGCGAGCATTTCGTCCGGCGATTCCCCCGGTTGCGGCCCGGATTCGAGCGGGTGCGGCAGATGATCGAGCGCTATCCCAATGCCACGATTTTCGGCGTCCGCTTCATGTACGGCCTGCGCGTGGTCGGCCCGATGGCGATCGGGTCGACGCGCATCCCGCTCTGGCACTTCGCTTTGGTGAATCTGCTCGGTGCCGTCACATGGAGCGCCTGCTGGGCCGGCGCCGGTTACGTGCTTGGGCATGCAGCCGAGCGCCTGCTCGGCGAACTCTCGCGTTACGAGGGCTATCTCATCGCGGGCGCGCTGGTGGTTGGCGGCATCGTTGTGCTCGTGTTGCGCTGGCGGCACCGCGCCGGCTCGTAGTCGACGCCCCCCACACCGCCGGCGGGTCGGGGTCGGGCCAAAGTGGTGCGCGCCGCAGGTCGTCGCACCGATTTGGTACTCGACGGCTGCACCGGCTTGGCCCGGACGCCGCGTGCAACTGGCGTGGCATATCGCATTCACGAACAAAATCAATCGACTGCGCAACGCGTCTCCGCGTTGGCATGCGTCCTGCAATGCAACATGCAGAAGTCAGCTCGCGGCGCCCGGCAGTTCAGAGACACGCGTGCATCTTCGGACCTTGACCACTCCACATCGACACCACACTTCTACGACGGGGACCCCACATGCAACGCAGAACATTCATCCGGACCACGCTGGCGGTATCGCTCGCGGCAGCCGGCTTCACCATCGGCATGCCCGCCTATGCGCAGAACACGATCAAGGTCGGCATCCTGCACTCGCTGTCGGGCACGATGGCGATCAGCGAAACCGCGCTGAAGGACATGGCGCTGATGACGATCGCAGAGATCAATGCCACGGGCGGTGTGATGGGCAGGAAGCTCGAGGCGGTCGTTGTCGATCCGGCCTCGAACTGGCCGCTGTTCGCCGAGAAGGCGCGCCAGCTGAAGACGCAGGACAAGGTCGACGTGATCTTCGGCTGCTGGACGTCCGTGTCGCGGAAGTCGGTGCTGCCGGTCATCGAGGAACTGAACGGTCTCCTGTTCTATCCGGTGCAGTACGAGGGTGAAGAGCTGTCGAAGAACGTGTTCTACACCGGCGCCGCGCCCAACCAGCAGGCGATTCCGTCCGTCGAGTACCTGATGAGCAAGGAAGGCGGCGGCGCCAAGCGCTGGGTGCTGCTTGGCACCGACTACGTCTACCCGCGCACGACCAACAAGATCCTGCGCGCATTCCTCAAGTCGAAAGGTGTGGCAGATGCGGACATCGACGAGAAGTACACGCCGTTCGGACATTCGGATTACCAGACGATCGTCGCCGACATCAAGAAGTTTGCGGCAGGCGGCAAGACGGCCGTGGTTTCCACGATCAACGGGGACTCGAACGTTCCTTTCTACAAGGAACTCGGCAACCAGGGCCTGAAGGCCACCGACGTGCCGGTCGTCGCCTTCTCGGTCGGTGAAGAGGAACTGCGCGGCGTCGATACGAAGCCGCTGGTGGGCCATCTTGCGGCATGGAACTACTTCATGTCGATCAAGAATCCGACGAACGACGCGTGGAAGGCGAAGTGGGCGGCCTACGCCAAGAAGATGAAGTTGCCGGGCGCCGACAAGCCGATCACCAACGATCCGATGGAAGCCACGTACGTCGGCATGTGGATGTGGAAGCAGGCGGTCGAGAAGGCCAAGTCCACGGACACCGACAAGGTCGTCGCCGCGATGGCCGGCCAGACCTTCGCGTCGCCGAACGGCTTCACGATGAAGATGGACCAGACCAATCACCACCTGTGGAAGCCGGTGTTCATCGGCGAGATCCAGGCGAACGGCCAGTTCAACGTGGTGTGGAAGGATCCCAAGGGCCTCGTGCAAGCCAAGCCCTGGAGCCCGTTCATCGCCGGCAACGAGAAGAAGAAGGACGCGCCGGAAAAGATGTAAGCACGGGTGGACAGCCCACCGGCGCTACGAAGGTGGCATGAGCGGTGCAGTGGACCGCCGCCGGCTTCGTGGCGCCGGATTTTTTTGAACGCCTGGAGGGTAGTGCGGTGTCCTGGGGAACCTGCGGCGTGATTGGAATCATCGGACGTTGGCTTGCTGCGTTGGCGTTGGCTGCCGCCGCGTGCGGTGCCCATGCGCTGCCGACAGCTGCCGTGCGTGACCTCGCGCTGGGCGACGGCGACGCGCGCGGTGCCGCCATTGCCACGCTGGTGGCCACGAGCGACAAGGATGCGTTGGCATTGCTGCAGGCGCTCGTCGACGGCGAAGTGCAGACCGTCGGCGACAAGCAGGTGCTGATCGTCAAGGGCGACAAGGCCACGGATGCCGCCACCGGCGCCACGGTGGCGCCGCAGCCGGAGGGTCGCGACGAGGTCGTCGTGACCCACCGGCTGCGCCGTTCGCTGGCCACCGCCATTGCCACGCTTAGGCTGAGCGTGCCCGATCGCGCCGTGCGGCTCGCCGCCGCCAAGGAATTGCAGAAGACGGCGGACGACGATGCGCTTCCCGCGATCGTCGCCGCGTCGGCGAAGGAGACCGACCCGGAGATACGCGGCCTGCTGGTGCTGGTGCAGGCGCAGATCCAGCTCGGCAGCTCCGACCGCGCCACGCGACTCGCCGCCGTGCGCGCGCTGGCGCAGAGTGACACCGGCGCCACCCGCACGCTGCTGCTCGGCGTGCTGGAGAAGAAGGGCGGCGCCTGGGTCGAAACCGACGGCGAAGTGCGCGCCGAGGCGCAGCGCTCGCTGAATGCAGTGGAGCAGCGCCTTCGTGTCGGCGACATCGCCGCGCGGATCTTCAGCGGCATCTCGCTCGGCAGCGTACTGCTTCTGGCGGCGCTGGGCCTCGCCATCACCTACGGGCTGATGGGCGTGATCAACATGGCCCACGGCGAACTGATCATGATCGGCGCCTACGCCACGTATGTCGTGCAGAACCTGTTCCGACAGTATCTGCCCGGCGCGTTCGACTGGTACCTGCTGCTGGCGGTGCCGGTGGCCTTCATGGTCAGCGCCCTGGTCGGCATGGCGCTGGAGCGCACGGTGATCCGGCATCTCTACGGGCGGCCCCTCGAGACGCTGCTCGCGACCTGGGGCCTGTCCCTCATCCTGATCCAGGCGCTGCGCACGACCTTCGGCGCGCAGAACGTGCAGGTCGAGAATCCGAACTGGATGTCCGGTGGCCTCGAGATCATGACCAATGTGATCCTGCCGTGGAGTCGTGTCGCGATCATCGCGTTCGCGGCGCTGGTGCTGCTGATCGTCTGGCTGCTGCTGACGCGCACCCGCCTCGGGCTCAATGTGCGGGCGGTCACGCAGAATCGCGCGATGGCCAGCGCACTCGGCGTGCGCACGCCCAAGGTCGACATGATGGCGTTCGGGCTGGGCTCGGGCACGGCGGGGCTCGCGGGCTGTGCGCTGTCGCAGATCGGCAACGTGGGCCCGGACCTCGGCCAGAGCTACATCATCGACTCGTTCATGGTGGTGGTGCTGGGTGGCGTGGGCCAGCTTGCCGGCACGGTCTACGCGGCGTTGGGTCTGGGCATCGCCAATAAATTCCTCGAAGCCTGGCAGGGCGCGGTGCTGGCCAAGATCGGCATCCTCGTGTTCATCATCATCTTCATCCAGAAGCGTCCGCAGGGCATCTTCGCGCTGAAGGGACGCGCGGTCGATGCGTAGCCCGGGCGCCGCGGTGCTGACGGCCGGCATCCCAGCCGTGGGCGCGAGCGGCCTGCTGCGGCTGTGGTCGCCCCGCGTGTGGGCGTACTTCGGCGCGGCGGCGCTGGCGCTGCTGGTGGTGGTGCCGGTATGCAATCTCGTCGTGCCCGACGGCAGCATCTTCCACATCTCCAACACCACGGTCACGCTGATCGGCAAGATCATGTGCTACGCGATCGTGGCCCTGGCGATGGACCTGATCTGGGGCTATACGGGCATCCTGTCGCTGGGGCACGGCGTGTTCTTCGCGCTGGGCGGCTACGCAATGGGCATGTACCTGATGCGCTCGATCGGGCGCGACGGCGTCTACAAGAGCGACCTGCCGGACTTCATGGTGTTTCTCGACTGGAAGACCTACCCCTGGTACTGGAGCTTCACCGACCACTTCTGGTACTGCATGCTGCTCGTGGTGCTGGTGCCCGGCCTGCTGGCGTTCGTGTTCGGGTTCTTCGCGTTCCGGTCCCGCATCAAGGGCGTGTACTTCTCGATCATCACGCAGGCGCTCACCTACGCCTTCATGCTGCTCTTCTTCCGTAACGATACGGGTTTCGGCGGCAACAATGGCTTCACCGATTTCAAGCGCATCCTGGGTTTCTCGGTGACCGCACCCGAGACGCGGATGGTGCTGTTCTGTCTGACCGGCGCGGCGCTGCTGGGATTCCTGCTGCTGGGGCGGGCGATCGTCACGTCCAAGCTGGGCCGGGTGCTGATGGCCATTCGAGACGCGGAAACGCGCGTGATGTTCTCGGGCTACAACCCGATGTACTTCAAGCTCTTCATCTGGACCCTGTCGGCGGTGATCTGCGGCATCGCAGGCGCGCTGTACGTGCCCCAGGTGGGGATCATCAATCCGGGCGAGATGTCGCCGGCCAACTCGATCGAGATCGCGATCTGGACCGCGGTCGGCGGCCGCGGGACGCTGATCGGCCCGGTGCTGGGCGCGGCGGTGGTCAATCTCGGCAAGAGCTGGTTCACGCAGGTGTTGCCCGAATACTGGTTGTATGTGCTCGGCCTCATCTTCATCCTCGTCACGCTGTACATGCCGCGCGGCATCGCGGGACTGTGGATCCGGAGGCGCGGATGACCCCGCCCGATCTCGTCACGAAGCCCAAGGCGGACATGTCGGCCAAGGGTGGCGGCATGGCCGACGGCCACGTCGTCGGTCCCGGCGTCGACATCAGCCACGGCGCCATCCTGTACCTCGAGTCGATCTCCGTCAGCTTCGACGGCTTCAAGGCGCTCAACGATCTCAATCTCGTGATCGACGCGGGCGAGCTGCGCTGCGTGATCGGTCCCAACGGCGCGGGCAAGACCACGATGATGGACGTGATCACCGGCAAGACGCGGCCCGACGCCGGCACCGCCTTTTTCGGCCAGACCATCGATCTCACCACGCTGTCGGAGTCGGAGATTGCCGATCGGGGCATCGGCCGCAAATTCCAGAAGCCGACCGTGTTCACGGATCACACCGTGTTCGAGAATCTGGAGCTTGCGCGAAAGGCCGACAAGCGGGTGTGGCCCACGCTGTCCGCGAAGCTCGACTCGACCGCGCGCGACCGCATCCTCACGATCCTCGACACGATCAAGCTGCAGCCGGATGCCGGACGCCTGGCCGGGCTCCTCTCCCACGGACAGAAGCAATGGCTCGAGATCGGCATGTTGCTGATGCAGGAGCCGCAGCTGCTGCTGCTCGACGAGCCGGTGGCCGGCATGACCGACGACGAGACGATGCGCAGCGCCGAGCTGTTCGAATCGCTGGCCGGCGACTACACGCTGGTGGTCGTCGAGCACGACATGGACTTCGTCGCCCGCATCGCGGATCGCGTCACGGTGCTGCACGAGGGCCACGTGCTGGCCGAAGGCTCGATGCAGCAGGTGCAGAACAACGAGCAGGTCATCGAGGTGTTCCTGGGCCGATGAGAATGGGCCCCCACGCTCGCTTCACTCGCTGCCCCCCGAGGGGGAGCAATCAGTCCCTCGGGGCGGCCCTTCGGGACTGATGGTGGTCCCTGGCACCTGCTTCCATTCGAAAGGCCGTTGATGCTGTCCGTCGAACATGTGAATCAGTACTACGGCGGCAGCCACATCCTGCGCGACGTGTCCTTCGACGTTCCTGCGGGCAAATGCACGACGCTGCTCGGCCGCAACGGCGTGGGCAAGACCACGCTGCTCAAGTGCCTGATGGGCCTCTTACCGATTCGCTCCGGCGACATTCGCTTCGGCGGCACCGGGATTGCGGCGCTGCCGCCCTATGCACGGGCGAGCCTGGGCCTGGGCTACGTGCCGCAGGGGCGCGACATCTTTCCACGCCTGACTGTGCAGGAAAACCTGTTGATGGGACTTGCGACGCAGAAGCGCGGCGTGGGCATCCCGTCCTACATCTTCGAGATGTTCCCGGTGCTGAAGGACATGCTGGGGCGCCGTGGCGGCGACCTGTCCGGCGGCCAGCAGCAGCAACTGGCCATTGGCCGCGCGCTCACGCTGCGGCCGAAGCTCCTGATTCTGGATGAGCCCACGGAGGGCATCCAGCCGTCGATCATCAAGGACATCGAGCGCGCCATCCGCAAGCTCACCAGTGGCGGCGACATGGCCATCCTGCTGGTCGAGCAATACTACGATTTCGCGCGTGCATTGGCGGACAGCTATGTCGTGCTATCGCGCGGCGAAGTGGTCGCGCGGGGGGACGGCGCGACGATGGAAGCGGACAACGTGCGCGCGCATCTCGCCGTGTAATGCAACGCGCTACGTAGGATCGCGCGGCATCGGCAGGTCGGCGTGCAGCGTGCTCAAGTCGCGACGCAGGTCGGCGAGATCGGTGCGCAGGTCAGCCACCTCGGAGCGCACCGCCTTCAGTTCGGCATCGAGTTCGAGACTCAGGCGCCATTCCTCCGCGGCCAGCAACCGGGCGTTTTCCTTGCGCAGCTCGATGATGTCGTGGTGCAGGTCCTCGCGCAGCCGCGTTTCATCGCGCCCGATGAAGAACGCGACGATATTGGCGGTGAAGAGCGCGATCAGCGATGCGCCGATCAGCACGATCACCGCGGCGAACAGGCGCGTGGCCCCGGTCGACGGCACGACGTCGCCATAGCCGACGGTGGTGCCGGTGATGAATGCCAGCCACAGGCCGTCCCAGTACGAGTTGATCTTGGGGTCGAGCCAGTAGAACACGCCACCTGCCAGCAGCATGGTGATGACGCCGGCGCCCAGCAGCAGCGGCGCGCCGCGACGCGTGAACAGCACGTGGAATTCGGTTGCCGTGCGCACCAGCACCAGCACGGCGATAGCCGCGCGCATGGCGCGAACGACCGCCACCCAGCCGGTGTCCGAGCCGAGTATCGCGGCCGCCGCGCCGGCGATGATCACGATGTTGAGCCAGTTTTCAGAGAGGTAGCGAGCTGGAAAGCTCGATATCGACGTCATCCAGATCAGCTCGGCGCTGAAGGCGGCCAGGATGAACATGTCGAGAACCCCGGCAATCCGGTGCGACATGGCGCTTTGCTGCGCCGAGTCGAGCATGTACGCCGGGATCCCCAGCAGCGCAATCACCACCATGACCCAGTGCAGCCGCTGCTGCCACACGTGCATGCGCGGATTGTCGTCGGCGGTGACGCCGCCCAGGCCGATCCAGATGAGGGGGCTGCGCGTCATGCCGGCCACGCCGCGGGGCGCGCGCCCGCACGCGGAGGCGGGAGGCACCGTTGCGGCGGCGGTTCAGTGGTTGGCAGGAGCATCGTCTTGTTCGTTGCGTCGGCGTTCGCGCTGTTCCTCGCGCCATCCCATCTCGAGCCCGACCAGGCGCGCGACCAGCACGGTGAGAAAGAGATTACCCGAAAGTGCCTCGAGCGTGGCCAGCGAGCGTGCATAGGGATGCAGCGGCGTGATGTCACCATAGCCGGTGGACGTCAGCGTGATGTAGCTGTAGTAGGTGAGAAGGCCGCGGATGGCGTCGAAGCTCGCCGGCGCGCCGCTGATCGCGAAGGCGCCGTCGATGCTGTAGGCGAGCAGACGGTACATCTGGGCGAACACCACGCCGATCAGCAGGTAGGAACCCACGGCGCCCATGATCCGGTTCACGTTGATGCGGCCGTCGCGCATGACCCGGGTGAGCAGCAGCCAACCCAGCAGGACACAGGCGACGATCGTTGCCACCGAGCGCAGCGCGAGCAGCCATGGCTGCTCGAAGAAGTGATCGACCACGCTCACGACCACTGCGCTGCCCAGCGCCAGCAGAAACAGGCGCACGATCGGTCGCGGCTCGAACACGAACATGGCGCCCATGGCCATGAAGGCCCCGAAGGCGAGGTCGAGCCAGACGCGGCTGACCACGCCGACTTCCACCATCGGATACAGCACGAACGAGAACGTGATCAGGAGCACCACCGCAATCGTCAGGCTGCCGTCGCCGCGGCAGTATCGGTAGACGCGCTGGATGGGTGTGGACATGAGTGTGGTGCCTGGTCGCGCCCGTCAGGCACCGGGGCGCGTGGCCGTCAGCGTAGCAAATTGCGCGGTCGTTGCGGTGGTGGTCGCGCCATAGTCCCACGCCACGGTGGCGGACCCAAAGCCGGCGTCCCGCAGTTGCCCGTCAAGCTCGGCCGCGGTGCGGGGGCGAATGTCCTCGGCCACTTCGATCACGTCGAGCACCCTGCCTCTCGCATCCTCGACCACATACCGCCGCTCGATCCGGTTGACGGTTGCGTCGACGGCGGAGATGCGCTTCCACCGCGCCAGCGTGCCGCCTTCGAACGGGCGCCGGTAGTCCAGCGCGAACGCGGTCGCGGAGGTGCGCGGGCGCGGAATGAAGGCATCGACCACGCACAGTCCGCCGGGCCGGAGCAGCGACCGCAGCCCGCGCAGCAGTGCACTTGCCTCGTGGTCGTCCGTCACGTAGGTGACGAGCGAATACGGGCACAGCACTACCCCGAAGCCATTACGCAAACCCAGCCGCCGCATGTCCATCCGCGCCACGCGCGCCGATAGTCCGCGCGCCGTGGCCTTGCGCTGCAATTCGCCCAGCATGCCGGCGGACGCGTCGACACCGATCACGTCGACGCCGTGCGCGAGCAGATCGAGCAGGATGCGGCCGTTGCCGCAACCCAGTTCGAGCACGGGTCCAGCGTGCTGCACGCACAGGCCGCGGTAGAACGCGACATCGTCGAAGGCCATGTTGCGCGCCATGTCGACGTCGTAGAACCGGGCAATGCGATCGTAGTTGTCGTCGGTCCGGTTCATGATCTCGCCGGCACGGGTGCGTCGAGCAGGCTTGCGTGAAGCTGCCGCAGCGCGCGCGCGCTGCCGCCCCAGCTCAGGCTGTCGGCACCGGCCAGCGCGAGCGCTTCAAGCCGGTGCCGTTCCGCATTGTCGCGCAGCAGCGCCAGCATAGGGTCGACCATCGCCTCCACGGAGTCGACGGCGACGAGTCCCGGTGCCGCGGGATGCAGGTAGCCGCGCGCGCCCTCGATCGTGCTGACGCATACGCGACCAGCGGTCAGGCTCTCCGCGATCTTGACGGCCGAGCCGCGGATCCCCGTCAACGGATTGACGGTCAGCGCGCACTGACCAAGCAGCGCCGGCACGTCGTCGTGGTGACCGGCGAGGGTGACGCCGGGTTGCGCGAAGGCCGCGCGGCCGGCGACGTGCGCCGGATATTCGTTGCCGGCGAGGATCAGCAGCGTGGCGGCCGGAATCGCGGCGCGGATCGGCGGCCACGCGACCGTCAGGAAGTGCCCGATGCCGTCGCGGTTGGGCGCGTAGCGAAACGGGCCGACGAACAGCAGCATGGCACCGGTCGACGGCCGCCAGGATTCGAGGGCAGGGTCACTGCCGTTGGCAACGCACGTCACGCGCGGATGCGTGATCAGGGCCGCGTCCTCGGCCGCCACCACCGCGACGGCGTCGAATTGCGCCAGCAGCGCGTGGTCCGCGCCGAACTCGGTCGCGGTATAGGCATCGTGCAGGTCGAGCACCCACTTCTCGCCGGGCGCGCGCTGCCGCACCAGCGGGGCGAGCTCGGCGTGCTCGATCTGCACGATGCGCGGCGCATAGCGTGCGATGGCATCGGCAACGGCCGCTGCGAGTGCCGGATGCGCATGCGCCCGCATCCGCTCCGGCAACGCGGCGCTGGCGCCGGTCGCCGCCTCTGCGCTCCGCTGGACGAGATGCACCGCATGCAGGCCATCGAGGTACGCGAAGCTGCGCGCATCGTAGAGAAACGCCTCGTCGGACACCAGGATGACGTCGAAGTCCGCGCGCAATCCCGCGAGCAGCGCCGCCACCCGCCGCGCGCCGCCGTGCCGCGGCGGGTAGACGGCAAACGGCGTGACCAGCAACAACCGCGGCCGGTTGCCCGGCGCGTGCGCGCGCAGCCGAAAGCTGTAGCTGCGGTCGCGCAGCACGGTCGCGCGGCCATCGGGGTGGGCCAGTGCCGATGGCGGCAGCGGCTGTGGCGCCCGCCGGTGGCCGCAGCGCTGGCGAAACGCGGCCAGCGCGACGCGGATCGCGGCCAGTTCGCGTTGACTGGCGCCGGGCAGGGCGCAGATGCGGTCCAGCAACCACTCGGGGCCATGCGGCGTCAGTCCGTTGCGGGCGTCGAACAGCCAGCGATTGCGCTCGACGATGCGTTCCAGTTCGGTCGCGGCGTAGAAGCGCGCGGTGGTCGCGCGATGCCGGTGTCGCGCCCGCGACGCGGGGCAGTACAGCACGCGCCAGCCGTCGCGCCACGCCTGCACGCCCCATTCCGCGTCCTCCCAGTAGAACGGATCGTAGGCGCGGCTGGCGCGGAGGTAGGTGCGCAACGGTTCGCGGCGAAACAGCGCGGCGCCGCCGCTGGCCGCGAGGTGCTCGCGCGGCGCGCCGTCTGCCGGGACGTTGGCGTGGAACAGGCGGATGCCGTCGCGATCGGTGAACCAGTCGACGAAGCCCGTCTCCTCGCGCCTGCCGTCGGCGGAGCGCTGCTCGATCTGCGAACCGATCGCAAAGACGTCGGGCGCGCGCAGCG
>JANNYI010000009.1:0-3408 GCA_031410015.1 Betaproteobacteria bacterium
AAGGCGCGCTACTACTCGGTGCAGCTGATCGACGGCAACGCCTACAACTACGGTTACATCGGCACCCGCGCAACAGGACCCGATGCGGGCAGCTATCTCGTCGTCGGCCCCGACTGGAAGGGCGAAACGCCCGCGGGCATCAGCAAGGTCTTCCAATCGACGACGCCGTTCGCGCTCACCATTTTCCGCACGCAGTTGTTCAACGCCGCGGACATGCCCAACGTCGAGAAGGTGCAGGCCGGCTACCAGGCGCAGCCGCTGTCCGCATTCCTGAAGCAACCGGCGCCGCCCGCCGCACCGGCAATCGATTTTGTACCGGCCACGACGGCAGGCATCAAGGCCAACTTCTATGAGTATCTCGACGCTGCCCTCAAATACGTGCCCGAAACCGCCGCGGACAAGGCCATCCGCGCGAAGCTCGCCACCATCGGCATCGGGCCGGGCAAGACCTTCGCCTTCAAGGACCTGTCGGTGGAGCACAAGGCCGCGATCCTGCTGGCCATGAAGGAAGGCGACGAGAAGGTGGACAAGTACCTCGCATCCGGCGTGAAGGACATCAATGGCTGGAAGGTCGGCTCGGTGTTCGGCGACAGCGCCTTCTACAACGGCGACTGGCAAAAGCGCGCCGCCGCGGCCAAGGGCGGCATCTACGGCAACAACGCCGACGAGGCGATGTATCCGATGACGCGTGTGGATGCCACGGCGCAGGCGCTCGACGGCAGCAAGCACAACTACACGCTCACCTTCCCCGCCGGCCAGCTGCCGCCGGTGAATGCATTCTGGTCGGTAACGATGTACGACGGCAAGTCGCAGCTGCTGATCGAGAATCCGCTCAATCGCTACCTGATCAATTCGCCGATGCTGGCGGCGATGAAGAAGAATCCCGACGGGTCGTTGACGGTGTACATCCAGAAGGATTCGCCGGGCAAGGCGAAGGAAGCCAACTGGCTGCCCGCGCCCAACGGCCCGATCTACCTGGTGATGCGCCTGTACTGGCCCAAGGACTCGCCGCCGTCGATTCTTCCCGCCGGCGAAGGCACGTGGCAGCCACCGGCAATCGTGGCCGTCAAGTAGCGGCGCATCCACGCAAGAGTTGCCGCGGCGTCATCGCGCCGCGTTGCGAACGTTTTGCCCGGCCGCACTGTCCGATCATCTCCACTTCAGGCTGAAGGAATCACCGCATGGAACGCAAGAACGCCAGTGATTTTCCGCCGGAAGTTCTGAAGATATTTGACGGCTACGTCCACGGTTTCATCAACCGTCGCGACTTCCTCGATCGCGCCGGCAAGTACGCGGTCGGCGGCTTCACGGCCGCGGCCATGCTGGAAAGCCTGCGGCCCAACTTCGCCTTCGCCCAGCAGGTACCCAAGGACGACGCGCGCATCAAGACCGACTACTTGAACTATCCATCGCCGCAGGGCTCGGGCACGATGCGCGGCTATTTCGCGCGACCCGCCAATCCGGCCGGCAAGCTGCCGGGCGTGGTGGTTTTCCACGAAAATCGGGGACTCAGCCCGTACATCGAGGACGTCACGCGCCGCCTCGCTGTGGCCAATTTCGTGGCCTTTGCGCCGGACGCCTTGACGCCTGCCGGCGGCTATCCGGGGGACGAGGAAAAAGCGGCGCAGCTCTACAGCAAGCTCGACCCGGCCAAGCGCACGGAAGACCTTCTCGCCGCCTACGACGCGTTGAAGGCGCGGCCCGATTGCTCCGGCAGGATCGGCGCAGTGGGTTTCTGCGCGGGCGGCACCATGGTCAACCTGCTGGCCGTACGTTTCCCGGACCTCGCGGCGGGCGTGCCGTTCTATGGCAGCGGACCCGGCGCTGCCGACGTTGCGAAGATCAAGGCGCCGCTGCTGATCCACAATGCGGGCCTCGACGACCGGCTCAACGCCGCCTGGCCCGCCTTCGAGTCGGCGCTCAAGGCCGGCGGTGTCAGGTACGAGATGTTCTCCTATCAAAACGCGAACCACGGCTTCCACAACGACTCGACGCCGCGCTACGACGAGGCTGCCGCCAAGCTCGCGTGGTCGCGGACGATGGCCTTCTTCGACAAGAACCTGCGCGGCTGAACCGGGGTCGTCAGCGCCAGTCGCGCGGATACAGCGCCAGCAGTTCCTGCCGTTCCCCGTCGGTCACCGGAAACATGCGCAGCTCGGCGGACGCAAAGTCCGGGGGCCTGCATGCAGCGGGACGACCGCACATCAGGAACTTCGGGTCGGCGTTGTGACCGAGGCCGATGGCGTGGCCCATTTCATGCGCCATGAGATTGGGCGCGACGTTGGGCTGGTTGAACGGCGGCAGGTCGAGACGGCGGATCGCGACCACGCGGCGTCCGCCATCGGCGTACGGCGCGACGTAGGACACGAACGCTGCGTCGGCGAGAAAGACCACGATGTCACCCGGCACGCCGTCGAGAACCCCGGTGAGTGCACCCCGCTCGACATCAGGGCCCGCCGCCGCCGATCGGCTTTGCTGCTGCAATGCCTCCACGGGAATCGGCCGCTCCACCCGCGACACCGCGCCAACGCGAAAACCGGACCCGACCTCGGCCAGTATGCCGTTCCAGAAGGCGACCGCTTCATGAACGAGCCCGATGCGCGGATCGGAGGCCTTGGCCACAACGGTGACGCTGGGCGACCGATTCCACGGCACGCCGACCTGCGCCTGCGCCGCCGTTGCCGCCAGCGCCGGGAGCAGCACCAGAACGGTGATCCACCAGGTACGCATGCGCAGGCGATCCCCCCTCCGCGGTCGGTGCAATGCAGGAGACGCCAGCGTCGTGGTCGGCATGCGGGTCCTTTCGTAGGGTGCGCTGCTATGGTAGCGTCGCGCCTTGCGTCAGGCAGCGTACATGAACGGATTACATAGGACCAAAAAAATGTCGAAAGATCGCGCGCTCATCGGTACCAACGGACTTCCCCTGCCCATCCTCCCGCCGGAGCGCGATGCGCGCGTATGGGCGCGACTGGTGCGCGTCATGTTCTATACGCCGGGCTTTCTCGCCCTGCTGCTGTTGAAGGCCGGCGAGCCGGCGAGCTTCGGCATCACGATCGAGTTGCTGATGCTGGCGAGCGCGGCGGCCGTCGTCGGCGGCCTCTTCATCGGCACGCAATCAGCCACTGAGGGCGCGGATCATTCGTCCCGGGTCGGCACGTGGAGCGGCGCGCTGATCATCGAACTGCTGGCCGTGGTGCCGCTGCTGTGCGCGATGCTGTCGCTGTTCCACGAACTCGCCACCAGCGCGCTGGTGCACGGCCAGGCGCCCGGTGCCACCGCGGTGCCGCTGGGGCTGTCCGAGTTGCTGCCCGGCGTGGCGATCCTGCCCTTCATGCTGTACCAGCTGGCCGGTTTCGGCACGCTGCACTACGTCGTGCCGAAACCGGTGAACTGGGCGATCAACCTCGG
>JANNYI010000010.1:0-10994 GCA_031410015.1 Betaproteobacteria bacterium
CCTGGTTCGGCCAGTTCGAATATCTCCTCGAAGGCGTCGGCGCCGGCGAAGCGGTAGGTCTCACGCGCGCGCCAGCCAGGCCCGATGTTCTCGATGGCCTCCGACTCCATCACAAGTTCGTCTCTGTCGAACGCGGCGGTCGTCGAGACGAACTGATTGACGAACCCCTCGACATGAAACTGCCGGAAGACGAACCGGCGGCGTGCGCGGTCGAAGCTGATGTACCCGACATCCTCGTGGGTCTCCCCGGTCGGGTTCTTTTGTTGTGGGGCGTAGACGGAACGATTGCGGGCCTCAATGAAGCGACCGCCCAGCACCGGTGTGTAGGATCGCTCGACCTGACTGTCGCCGGGTTCGCCTGATCCACGTCCACGCCAAGACCCGATGAACCGGACGAGCGGCTGTAGCGCCTCCGCCATCACTGGCGAGGCCGACTCGACGGTAACCGGCGTTGCACAAGCGGCGGTAGCCGCGACAAGCGTCAGAACGGCGCCTCGGCGCGACAGTAGCGTACCACTCATACCCACCTCCCGATGCGTCCATGCAAGCGTCAGGATGCACCCGTGGCGAAAGCCGGTCTAGCGATACGAAGCCGACGGCCATTCCTACCGATCAATTTCACCGCGATGCCAGCCGGGTCGCGACAAGCATATGGGGTCGATCTAATCGATCCTCCGGCAGGACATCCTCCGGTAACGAGAAGCCAGCAGCCTCAAGCGCAGACTTGACCTCCACCCAGTCTGGAAACCGATACACATCCGGTGGGAAAGCCCGCACGGCGGCTTCGTGTCGCGATGACCGAAACACCAATGCCAGGCGTGCGTTTGGCTTGAGCACACGAGCGATCTCACGAAAGCCGGTCGGTAAGTCCTTCCAGAAATAGATCACGTGAACGCACAGGGCCTTGTCGAACACGCCATCGGCGAACGGGAGATCGGATACGGTGGCGATGACAATCTCAACCCTCCGGGCTTTTACCAGCGCCTGATTGCGGGCCACAGCGATCTCGGCCATGAGGTCGGATGGGTCTGCGCCCACGACATGGCCGTTCGGCGCATGTGCCGCCAGCGCGGCGAGACCCCGCCCGTGTCCGCATCCGACATCAAGGACGTGATCGCTCTCGTCGATGGCGAGCGCGTCGATCGCACGTTGGTTGTCGGCGAGAGTTTCGCGCGCCATCACGAACGCAATGAACCGTCCAAGCAGTCCCTTCGCATGTCGGGACTGTTCGGCAATGAAGCGTGGCCTACGCATGAGGTTGACCTCCTCCGCGACGCGCAAGGGCGATACCCGACAGATATACGGGAACGAAGCCAACTACCGTCACGACGAAGCCGATCGAGAGCGGGTTCACGCCGGCGATACAGCTTCGCGGAATGACGAAAGCCAAGCCGATGACGAGGGTCGGCACGACGTGAAGAAGCAGCGGCGTGAATAGCGCCATTCCGGCGAGCGAGAACGAACGCGCCTTCATGGCCGAACCGCGTTTGCCGCAGCCATTACGTCCTCCGGGCGGCGCCATGTTTGTGTCTGGCAAAACACATTGATCGCGCAGCCGCGCAACTCCAGCGTTCTGTTTCGAAGTCGGATCGCGCCGGTGTAGGTGCGCCCGTCGTCGGGATTGTAGAGCGTGCCGTCGCTCCAGACGCCGGGTCCGGTTTCGCGCAGGCCACGCACGATCTCAACGCCGATGAGCGAACGCGACCGCAACGTGCGGTTGGGGTTGTGAGTATCCGTGCGTGGACGCCCGGCGGGATCGTTCGGCTCCCAAAGCCAGAGGATGCTTCCACACATGGTGTCTTCGGCGCCGGTGCAGGGCCTGATTTCCACGAGAGACCCGAAGCCCTGCGTGGCCCACCTTCCGGTTATGTCGGAGCCGGGCTTCGCCCTCGCCTCCCCGAGCGAAGCGACAACGCATGCCGCAGCCACGAACACCAGAACGCCAACTCTCACTGCATGAGATGAGGGCTTCTCGCGCGCGGCCACCCGGTTGGCGATCTCGGCGACGCGTCGCTGATAGTCGGGATGCTCCGTGCCCATCCATCGATCCCACCATGTGAAGTAGAGGCCGTAGTTGCTGTGCGCCTCCTGGTGGTGCAGGTCGTGATGCGTGGTGGTGTTGGACCAGCCGAAAAGGCGAGATGGGCGACCTGAGACCGGAAACAGCTCGACGCCAGCGTGCCCCATAACATTCCGCACGATCTGCCAGGTCACGAAGGCGAAGATGGCGAGATCATGCATCGGCACGATCGCAGCCCAGATCGGCACGAATGCAACCATGACGAGCGCTTCTGGAGCGTCGAACGCGTAAGCCGCCCAGGGCGTCGGCGTCTTTGACCGGTGATGCGTCCGGTGAAAGGCCCGGAACAGGCGTGGATGATGCATCGCCCGGTGCGTCCAGTAAAAATAGGCATCCTGGCCGACGATCATCAGCACGAGGCTCAGAGCGAAGTAGAGCGGACCCCGGACGGTGAAGTCCTCGTAGATGGTCAGCCAGCCGGCTTCCTTCGCCAGGTACATGCAGAAGCCGGTGAGCGAGAAGATCAACGCCGTACGCAGGGACGCCAGTACCTCCCGGCGATAGTCCTTCGCATCGGCGACGCGCGTCTGAATCTTGCGGACCTTGTAGTGCGCCTTCCAGAAGGCCCACAGGATGAGGCTCATGAGGCCGGCGGTGATAATGTAGCGACCAGCCTCGATGGACAGCACAATCGGAAACACGGTGGCAAAGTCACCGAGCAGGTGTTCGAGCCAGGTCATGATGAGCTTTCCTCGCGCCGGACCGTTCCGGCCAGTCGAGGTGTGCCCAATGTCAGCGCCGCCGGCTCGCCGTGACTGAAAGTCGGTTAGCCGATTTCGAAACAGGCTGGCCGATTCCGAAAATGCCGCATCTGTTCAAGTAGATGAGGTCTGGGCGGAAGAGCCGTCGTCTTCGACGGCGCCCAAGTTTCTGGCGCGGAATTCAGATGGTGTAACTCCGGTCTCCAGCTTGAAGGCCCGGTTGAATGGACCCAGCGACTGAAAGCCTGCGTCGAGCCCAATGGTTGAGATCGGCACTTCCCGCTGCGATGGATCGGCCAGAGCCTGCTTGGCGTCGGCCAGCCGCCACTGATTGAGGAAGGCGCTGAAGTTGCGATGCCCGAGCTGCTGGTTGATCAGCCGGCGCAGGCGGTGTTCCGGCGTCTTCAACCGTAACGCCAAGGCCGAAATTGTGAGGCCCTCCTCCCGGTAAACCCGATCCACCCGCATGATGCGATCAAGCGCCGCCGCCAGCCCAGTGTCTTCCGTTGTCACGGCTGGGACGACGGCGCCGTGGTCCTTGGGGTCCGGTATACTCACAGGACCAAACAGGTCGGCGTCCATACGTCCGAAAACCGCCAGCCCGAGCAAACCTAGCACCATGAGGGAGACTGCACCGAGCGGCGAGAACGCCGCCGCCGAGCCAAGGAAGATTTCGCCGATCTGCACAGCGATCACTGCCAATGCGTAGATCGCGGACGCGACGAGGATCGGTCCACGGAGTCGTCGGCGCGTCTCCACCAGATCACCGTGCCAGCCCCGGGCGATGCAGACGAGCGCATGCCCAATGAGCGTGGCGCTGGCGACGTTGTGGATAAGCAGAAATGCGCGAGACACCTGCCCGGAAGTCAGCACAGCGCCGACGCCAAAGGCGAACAGGAGCCCAGCGGGCGCAAACCGCCGAAAATCCATCTTGGCGCGATCTTCGAACAGTTCGAGCGCGAACGCCCAGAACAGGCCGGCGCCCATGACCGAAAAGGCCCAGACTGGCGCAAGCGTCCAACCGAAGGCGGCGGCAACCCCAGGCTGCTGTGTGAGCGTGTGTGACGCCGCACCGATG
The DNA here is from genome assembly GCA_031410015.1 of Betaproteobacteria bacterium. Lineage (GTDB taxonomy): Bacteria > Pseudomonadota > Gammaproteobacteria > Burkholderiales > Casimicrobiaceae > VBCG01. Next base: position 3,860 of record JANNYI010000010.1, read on the forward strand.
CAGAAGAGCACCGTGGTCAAACGTGCCGGCGATATGCGGGCGCGCCCGGCCTGGATCGCCAAGCCGACGAACGCACCAACCGCCGCGCCACGCGCCAGCAGCTCAAGAATCTCTGCCTGTCCCATGGATGGTGTCTAGCACATGAGGTCCGGAGGCCGACACCAAGACGCGGCAGACCTCAGGCCACGTGATGGCGTCTCCGGTGGCCTAACAAGAGCATGGCGACGAGAACACCACCGCCGACGAGTACGCCGATACAGACCAACTCGGCGGACCCAAGTCGCCAGCCGGCAAGTCCGCCGATCACCGGCGCGATCAGGGGCAACAGCCAGGGCAACGCAAACGGCGCCGCGCAGCAAGCTGCACAGGCAACACCGAGGCCAACGAGAGCGCCACCGGCACGACGACTTGTGATCTCGTTCGAAGCCACGACTGTTGCGGCGTCAACGGCTTCTGACGGCAGCTCATAGAAAGCATCGAGTAAAAGTTTGGCGCTCGCCGGGCCGGTGATCCGCCAGATCACATGGTCTGCGTCAACGTCCACGGTGAACTCCAACGGCGAGCAGCAAGTTGCCTCTAGCGCGGCGAGTCTTCGGCTCTCCTGCTCTGTGTGCGAGCTTCTTGCCAGTCGCCATAGAACGCCTTCGACATCGCGCGCTCGTTCCACGAACGATCCTTGGAACAGGGCACGAAACGCATCAATGCGTGCACCGAGTTCCGTATGCGGCAACGTACACGCCGGCCCGCTGACCTCGCCCGCACCGGCGACCTGGCCAGCACCAGCAGTACCTCCCAAGCATCCACAGTCTTGAACTGCCGCGTCGTTGCTCACCCTGACCTCCATGGAGTCTTGCCTTGACGGTCAGAGCGTACGACCTCAAGTAACTTGAGGTTCAAGAGGGTAATTCATGGCGTTGGCTTCTCGATCGTCCACCACCATCGGCGGTGCGGCACGCCGCGCTGGCTGCCCCGTCGCTACGATCCGTTACTATGAGGAGATCGGCCTTATGCCCGTCGCCGAGCGTGGCGTCGGTGGTCAGCGCGTCTACGACGACATGGCCATCACCCGACTGACCTTCATCCGCCGGTGCCGCGATCTCGATATGCCCATTGAGAAGATCACCGCGTTGTTGACCATCTCCGACGACGGTGCTCGTCCTTGCGCGGATGCACTGACGCTCACGAACGAACACCTTGAAGCCGTGCGGTCCCGCATACGCGAGCTGACTGATCTCGAACGCACCCTGTCGGCGTTCGCCGCCGAGTGCGCGACCACCTGCTGCAATGGATCGTCGGCGTCTTGCACGCTGTTCTCTGAGATGCGCTTCTAGGTGATCTGCGGTGGCGCCGGCGTATGAAGCAGAGGCCAAAGTGATAGTTCGTGACCGACGTAACGACATTCTTGGCGCCGCAGATTGGTTGACGACTCTGCGTGCATACCTTGCCATCACGGCAGTAGGCCACTTGGTCTGGGAGACGCTCCATCTTCCGCTGTATACGATCTGGAGTACCGGAACACTGGCGGAAAAGGCGTTCGCTGTGGTCCATTGCTCTGGCGGGGATACTCTCGTCGCCCTCAGTGCGATCTCGATCGCGTTGCTTGCGTTCGGAGACAATTCTTGGCCGGAGCGGCGATTTGGACCCGTGGCGTGGGTCACCCTCGGCGTGGGTATCGGGTACACGATGTTCAGCGAATGGCTGAACATCGTGGTCAGGAGATCGTGGCAGTATACGGAGCTAATGCCGACGTTTGACGTGGCAGGATTTGAAGTTGGTCTCTCACCGCTGTTGCAGTGGGTCGTGGTTCCGTCATGCGCCCTCGTCATTGCACGACACATTGGACGAAACACGCACTTAAACCCGCGCCCGATATCCACGGACCTATCGTAAGTGAAACACGCCACCATTGATGTGTAACCACTTACCACGATGCATCGAATTGACGGATTGCTGACGCATGGGCACTATCCTGAGACGATGCACCGGTTCTGGTTAACCCTCCTGATGGCGTTCGCCATGGTCACGAGCGGCCTTTCCGCCGCCGTGGCGGAGCCTGTCTGTCCGATGCAATCTTCGGCTTCGGCGTCGCATGACTGCTGCGATGAACAGGGCGATGAGGGTGGACCGGTCAAGAAGATGGACGGCTGCATGATGGGTCAGACCTGTCGGACTCCGCCCACCGTGATGCCGACCGTCGAGCCCCTTCGGCTGGTTTTGGCCGCAGTGGTGATCGATCTGCCGATCATCCAGCCTGCTGCGGCCACTGACGCCCGTCCCAACGAGTTCTGGCGACCTCCTCGAACCGCGTGATCCTCGAACGACGCCCTATGGACGCGTATGAGCGTCTGTGGGTTGGTGCGCCCTAACCGCGCCGTCGCGTCCGCAGCGTCGCTAGCGCTGCGCTCACTCGACTATCATTCGGAGTCCACCATGCGTGCCCTTCTGGCCGCCGTCATAGGCGTGGCCATGTTCGCGTCGTCGCGCACCAGTGCGATGGCACAGGAAACACTGACCTTCGACGACGCCGTTTCGCGCGCCGCTGAGGAGGGTCCAACGATCGACGCACGCCGCGCTGCCGTAGAAGTGGCAGAGCGCTCCATCGGTCCTGCCGGGCGCCTGCCCGATCCGGAGCTGACCATCGGCCTGAACGACGTGCCGGTCACCGGCGCCAACGCCGGCAGCCTCACCCGGGATGACTTCACGATGGAACGCATCGGCATCATGCAAGACGTACCGAACCGTTCGTCTCGTCGGTCGCAGACAGCCATCGCGACAGCAGCGGCAGAGAAGGCGCACGCCGATCTGACAGTCGCCGGACTCGAAGCACGCCTCGGCGCCGCGCAAGCCTGGATCGCGTTGCATTTTGCCAGTCGCCGGTCGGTGGTCATTGATCAGCTCGCTGAAGAGACCCACCGGCTCGCTGACGCCACACGCGGCACGTACGCTGCCGGCGGCTCGGGCGTCGATGAGACGGTGACCACCGCTATCGCGGCGGCGCGTCTCGATGATCGTAAGGCCGAGACAGCAGCGGCGGTCACCACGGCGCGCGCCGCGCTGCATCGATGGCTCGGCGACGTAGCGAACTTGCCTGTCGCCGACGAGACGCCCGCGTTCCATATCGACCCCGTGATGCTGCGGGATCACCTGCACCATCACCCATCGATCAGCGCGTTCGCGGCGGAGCGATCGCTGGCGGAAGCGAACGTCGCTCTGGCGCAATCCGACACACGACCCGATTGGGCGTGGGAAGTCTCCTATGGTCGGCGCGATCCCGCTTTCGGCGATCTCGCGTCGGTGGGGCTTCGTGTCGGTCTGCCGCTCTTTCAGGGTAGCCGACAGAAGCCGATCATCGCGGCCCGCCGCGCCGATGTTGTCCGCGTAGACGCGGAGCGGGAGGCCACGCTGCGTGAGCGCGAAGCGGCCCTGGAACAACGCCTCGCCGAATTCGCGGCGCTTGAAGCGAACGTAAGCCGAGCCAAGGACATCCGCCTTCACCTCGCCCGGCAAAGATCGACGGCGGCGATCGGCGCACACGGCGCCGGCACGATGAACGTCGGCCAACTGATCGCTGCTCGCACGGACGCGCTCGAAGCAGAGATCGACCTCATCGACCTCGAAGAACGCCTCACACTTGTCGGCGCGGTGCTAACGCTCGAATATGGGGACACCGACCAATGACCGATGAGATCAAGCGCACCCCATCGCGCACCGCTCTCCTCGCCGCAGGAGTCGGGCTCATCGCACTCGTGGCGGGCGGTAGCGGCTACCTGATTGGTACGCATCGTGGAGTCGGCAGTGACCAGAGGTCGGCGACCGCCGATCGCCCGGTCCTCTACTGGTATGATCCGATGGTCCCGGCCCAGAAGTTCGACAAGCCGGGCAAGTCGCCGTTCATGGATATGCAGCTCGTGCCCCGCTACGCCGATGAGGCGTCAGACGTCAGCGGCGTACGCGTTGATCCAGGCGTCGCGCAGAACGTGGGCATCCGTCTCGCGACCGTCGAGAAGGCGCCGTTGACCCGTTCGGTGCGTGCAGCCGGCGTGATCACCTTCAATGGTCGTGACGTCGCGGTCGTTCAAGCGCGCACCGGCGGGTTTGTGGAACGCACGCATCGCCGGGCGATCGGCGACGTGATCGGACAAGGTGCGCCGATCGTCGATGTTCGCGTTCCTGAATGGGCTGCCGCGCAGGCGGAGTATCTCGCATTGCGTCAGTCTGGCGGGGAGATCGCCAAGGCGTCACGCCAGCGGCTGGCGATGCTGGGTATGCCGTCTGCGCTCATCGCCCGTATCGATCGCGACGGCGTTCCCCGACCGATCGTCACCATTACGGCGCCAATCGCCGGCGCCATCACCGCCCTCGACGTGAGTGAAGGGATGACCGTCAGTCCGGGAACAACGCTCGCGTCTATCAGCGGCGTGTCGCCCGTCTGGCTCATCGCCTCGATACCGCAGGCCGATGCCGTCATTGCACGATCTGGTTCACGCGTGACCGCAACCCTTTCGGCGTTTCCCGGTGAGACCTTCGCCGGGCGGATCGAGAGCATCCTGCCCGCCGCCGATACAGCGACAAGAAGCATTGAAGTTCGCGTCGCGTTGCCGAACCCAATAGGTCGATTGCGGCCTGGCATGACCGCAGAGGTCCGGATCGCCGACACCGACACACGCGAAGTTCTGTTCGTGCCGTCGGAAGCGGTGATCCGGACGGGCCGGCGCACGGTGGTCATCACCGCGATCGCCAGCGGACGATACGATCCGGTTGAGGTTGAGCTTGGCATCGAAAGCGGTGATCACGTCGAAATTCGAAATGGCCTGACAGCTGGACAACGCGTGGTCGCATCGGGTCAGTTTCTGATCGATTCCGAAGCCAGCCTCAGCGGCGCACTTGAACGGTTGCAGGTGTCGTCAGGCACACCCGCCGCGCAACAAGAGGCCACGGGCCGCATCACGGCGATCACCGCCGACGGCATCATGATCGCCCATGGACCCGTCCCCAGCTTGTCTTGGCCAGCTATGACGATGCAGTTCCGTTCCTCCTCCCCTGCACGGACGCGTGGGCTCGCCGTCGGCGACTGGGTGTCGTTCCGCTTCCACCAGGATGACGGTGGATACGCCATCGACGACATCCGCAAGACGGAGCGTCCGCGATGATCGCCGCCGTCATTCGCTGGTCGATCGCCAACCGCTTCCTCGTCGTTCTCGCGACGCTGGTGCTTGCAGTCGCGGGCGCCATCGCCGTGCGTACAACTCCAGTTGACGCATTGCCCGACCTGTCTGACGTGCAGGTGGTCATCCGCACCACCTACCCCGGCCAAGCGCCGCAGATCGTCGAAGATCAGGTCACCTACCCGCTTACCAGCACGATGCTTTCAGTGCCCGGCGCGCAGACCGTTCGCGGCTATTCGTTCCTTGGCGACTCTTTCGTCTACGTGATCTTCAAGGATGGTACGGACCTCTATTGGGCGCGTTCACGCGTACTTGAATACCTGAGCCAGGTGCAAAGCCGGCTTCCAGCATCAGCACGATCATCGCTCGGGCCGGACGCGACCGGTGTCGGATGGGTGTTCCAGTACGCCCTGATCGATCGCACCGGTCAGCACGATCTCGGGCAACTGCGCGGCATTCAGGACTGGCTGCTGCGCTTCGAACTGAAGACCGTTCCTGGCGTCGCCGAAGTAGCCTCGATCGGGGGAATGGTGCGTCAGTACCAGATCGTACTCGATCCTGAACGCATGGCGGCATACGGCATCGCGCAAAGCCGCATCGCCGACGCCGTGCGCGCCGCCAACCAGGAAGCGGGCGGTGGAAGTATCGAACAGGGCGAAGCCGAACACATCGTGAGGGCCAATGGCTATCTGCGAACGCTCGACGACTTCCGGTCCATCCCGCTCGGCCTCGGCGCCACAGGCGCCCCGATCACGCTTGGCGACGTGGCGTGGGTGCAGGTCGGCCCGGAGATGCGCCGTGGCATCGCCGAACTCAACGGTGACGGCGAGGTGGCGGGCGGTGTGGTCGTCATCCGCGCCGGCGCCAACGCCCGTGACGTCATCGCCGCCGTCAAGACCCGTATCGATGGTCTCAAGCGTAGCCTTCCCCCAGGCGTCGAGATCGTCACAACATACGATCGATCGTCGCTGATCGACCGGGCGATCGAGAACCTGTCGCACAAGCTGATCGAGGAGTTCATCGTTGTCGCGCTCGTCTGCGCGCTCTTCCTCTTCCATCTGCGCTCGGCGATGGTCGCCATTGTCACGCTGCCGCTCGGAATCGCGACCGCATTCCTGATCATGCGGGTGCAAGGTGTGGACGCCAACATCATGTCGCTCTCAGGTATCGCCATCGCCATCGGCGCTATGGTCGATGCGGCGATCGTCATGATCGAGAACGCCCATAGGCGGCTGGAGCACTGGCGCGACGAGCATGACGGAGAGATGCCGCAAGGCGCCGATCACTGGCGTGTCATCACTGACGCCTCCATCGAGGTCGGACCTGCCCTCTTCTTCAGCCTTCTGATCATCACGCTCTCATTCCTGCCGGTGTTCACGCTCCAGGCGCAGGAAGGAAAGCTCTTCGCGCCGTTGGCCTTCACAAAAACCTACGCGATGGCCGCAGCGGCGGCGCTCGCCGTCACGCTGACGCCAGTGCTGATGGGCTTCTGGATTCGCGGACGCATCCCTTCGGAGCAGGCCAACCCGATCAACCGAGTGCTGAGCGCGATCTACCAACCCGCCATCGACTTCGCGCTTTCGGCGCCTCGTCTCGTAATCGTCATCGCGATGTTAGCGCTGGCGACGACCCTATGGCCGCTGACGCGGATCGGCGGCGAGTTCATGCCGATGATGAACGAAGGTGATCTTCTTTACATGCCAACCGCTCTGCCGGGCCTGTCGCCGGCCAAGGCGTCCGAACTTCTCCAGATCACCGATCGTCTGATCAAGACCGTACCCGAAGTCGCCACCGTCTTCGGGAAGGCGGGTCGTGCGGAAACCGCCACCGACCCGGCGCCGCTGGAGATGTTTGAGACGACAATCCAGTTGAAGCCACGCGCACAGTGGCGTCCCGACATGACGCCCGAGCGTCTCATCGAGGAACTGGACCGCATCGTCCGCGTGCCAGGCCTCACCAATGTGTGGGTG
>JANNYI010000011.1:0-3175 GCA_031410015.1 Betaproteobacteria bacterium
CCACGATGTATGCGGTGCGGCCCTGGACCATCCGGCAGTACGCCGGGTTTTCCACCGCCGAGGAATCCAATGCGTTCTACCGGCGCAATCTCGCGGCGGGCGGGCAGGGCGTGTCGGTGGCCTTCGACCTCGCCACGCACCGCGGCTACGACTCCGATCATGAGCGCGTCGTGGGCGACGTCGGCAAGGCCGGCGTGGCCATCGATTCCGTCGAGGACATGAAGATCCTGTTCGACGGCATTCCGCTCGACAAGGTGTCGGTGTCGATGACGATGAACGGCGCGGTGCTGCCGGTGCTGTCGGGCTACATCGTCGCGGCCGAGGAGCAGGGCGTGTCCCAGGCGCAGCTCTCCGGCACGGTGCAGAACGACATCCTCAAGGAGTTCATGGTCCGCAACACGTACATCTATCCGCCGGAGCCTTCGATGCGGATCGTGGCGGACATCATCAGCTACACGGCGCAGCACATGCCGAAGTTCAACTCGATCTCGATCTCCGGCTATCACATGCAGGAGGCGGGGGCCAACCAGGCGCTTGAACTTGCGTTCACGCTGGCCGATGGCCGCGAGTACGTGCGGGTCGCGCTGGCGCGCGGCATGGATGTGGATACGTTTGCGCCGCGGCTGTCGTTCTTCTTCGGCATCGGGATGAATTTCTACCTCGAGATCGCCAAGCTGCGCGCGGCGCGGCTCCTGTGGTGGCGGATCATGACCACGTTCGCGCCCAGGTCGCCGAAGTCGCTGCTGCTGCGCACGCATTGCCAGACCTCGGGTTGGTCGCTCACCGAGCAGGACCCGTACAACAACATCGTGCGCACCACGGTGGAGGCGATGGCCGCGGTGTTCGGCGGCACGCAGTCGCTGCATACCAACGCGTTCGACGAGGCCGTGGCGCTGCCCACCGACTTCTCGGCGCGGATCGCGCGCAACACGCAGGTGATCCTGCAGGAAGAAACGCACATCGGCAGCGTGATCGACCCCTGGGCCGGCTCCTACATGATGGAGAAGCTGACGCAGGACATGGTCGACCGCGCGTGGGCGATCCTGGAAGAAGTCGAGGCCATGGGCGGCATGACGCGTGCCGTGGACAGCGGCTGGGCCAAGCTCAGGATCGAGGCGGCGGCGGCGGAGAAGCAGGCGCGCATCGACAGCGGCCGTGACGTGATCGTGGGCGTGAACCGCTTCCGGCTCGATCACGAGGACCCGATGGACGTGCGCGAGATCGACAACACGGCCGTGCGCGAAGCGCAGTTGAAGCGACTCGCCAGCGTGAAGGCCAACCGCGACGACAGGGCGATGATGGCGGCGCTGGATGCGCTGGTCACCTGCGCGCGCACCGGCGAAGGCAACCTGCTCGAACTCGCGATTGCGGCCACGCGCGCGCGGGCCACCGGCGGGGAAATTTCCGACGCGCTGGAAACGGTATGGGGTCGCCACCGGGCCACGACGCAAAGTGTCGCGGGCGTCTACGGCGCCAACTTCGCGGAGGACCGCATGTGGGAGGACATCAAGGCCGACATCGCCGCCTTCGCCGCAGCCGAAGGGCGCCGGCCGCGGCTCATGGTGGCCAAGCTCGGACAGGACGGCCACGATCGCGGCGCCAAGGTGGTGGCCACCGCATTTGCGGATCTGGGCTTCGACGTCGACATCGGCCCGCTCTTCCAGACGCCGGACGAAGCCGCGCGGCAGGCCATCGAGAACGATGTGCATGCGGTGGGCATATCCACGCTGGCCGCCGGCCACAAGACGCTGGTACCCGCGATCATCAACGCGTTGCGGACACAGGGCGCGGGCGAGATCGTCGTATTCGTGGGCGGCGTGATCCCGCAGCAGGACTACGCGATGCTCCACGCCGCCGGCGTGGCGGGCATCTACGGCCCGGGCACGGCGATTCCCGCGTGCGCCGCCGACGTGCTGGCCAAGATTCGCGCGGCGCGCGCGGCGGCCTGATTGGCCGCCGCCATGCCGTTCGCCGCCATGGATGCGCGCGCCGCGCTGCCGGAGGGGGTTGCCGCGCTCGTGGACGGCATTCGCGCGGGCGACCGCCGGTTGCTGGCCAAGGCCATCACGCTGGCCGAGTCCACTCGCACCGATCACCAGGCCGCCGCGCAGGCTGTGGTTGCCGCGGTCCTGCCGGCCACGGGCAATGCGCTGCGCCTCGGCATTACCGGTTCGCCGGGCGTGGGCAAGTCCACCTTCATCGAGGCGTTGGGCCTTCATCTCATCAAGGCCGGCCACCGGGTTGCCGTGCTGGCGGTCGACCCGTCGAGCGCGGTCAGCGGTGGTTCGATCCTGGGCGACAAGACGCGCATGGAGTTGCTGGCGCGCGAGCCGCGCGCATTCATCCGGCCCTCGCCTTCCAGTGGTGCGCTCGGTGGCGTTGCCGCGCATACGCGCGAGGCGATGCTGCTGGTCGAGGCCGCCGGTTTCGATGTCGTGATCGTCGAAACCGTGGGCGTGGGGCAGAGCGAAACCGATGTGGCCAACCTCACCGACGTGTTCGTACTGATGCAGTTGCCCAACGCGGGCGACGACCTGCAGGCGATCAAGAAGGGCATCGTCGAGCTCGCCGACGTCATCGTCTTCAACAAGCGCGACCTCGATCCGCTGGCCGCCGACCGCGCGATGGGGCAGATGGCCGGCGCGCTGCCGCTGCTGCGGCCAGTGTCGCCGCACTGGCGCCCGCCGGTGCTGGGCGTCAGCGCGCTGCGCAATGAAGGCATCGACGATTTCTGGAACACCGTCGTGCGCTGCCGCGATGCGCTGGACGCGGCGGGAGAGCTTGCCGCCAAGCGGCAGCGGCAGGCGCTGACCTGGACGTGGCACCTGCTCGACGCGGGACTGCGCGCGCGCTTTCGCGACGACGAGAAGGTGCGGGCCGCATTGCCGCGCGTGCTGGCCGACGTCACGGCGGGTACGCTGACGCCCGTGGCCGCCGCCCGCCAATTGCTCGACGGCATTTGAAGAGAGGACGACACGTGCACGACATCATTCGGCAACTCGACCAGAAACGCGCCGAGGCGGCATTGGGCGGCGGCGAGAAGCGCATTGCGTCCCAGCATGCAAAGGGCAAGCTCACCGCGCGCGAGCGGCTCGAACTTTTGCTCGACGCCGGGTCCTTCGAGGAATGGGACATGTTCGTCGAGCACCGGTCGCAGGACTTCGGCATGGACAAG
>JANNYI010000012.1:0-1204 GCA_031410015.1 Betaproteobacteria bacterium
GGCCAAACCCGGCACGCTCAACTTCGCCTCCAGCGGCAACGGCGGCGTCTCGCACCTGACCGGTGAGTATTTCAAGTCGCTCGCCGGCATGAGGATGCCGAACCACTGCAACGCCTCGAACCCGGGCAGGGTCGCGGCTACGGTAGGCAGGTTGGGTGCCACCGGCGAAGGCGTCGCGTTTGTTACTGCGAGCGCGTTCAGCGCCCCCTTCTGCACGTGCGGCAGGAAAGCCACGGCCGTGCCGAAAGCGAGCGACACCCGCCCGCCCACGAGGTCGATGATCATCGGCGTGTCGCCCTTGTAGGGGACGTGCTGCATCTCGATGCCGGCGAGCGACTTGAAATACTCACCGGTCAGGTGCGAGACGCCGCCGTTGCCGCTGGAGGCGAAGTTGAGCGTGCCGGGTTTGGCCTTGGCGAGCGCGATGAGTTCGGGCACCGTCCTTGCGGCCACCGAGGGATGCACCACCAGCAGGATCGTGGCCGAGCCGATCAGCGTGACCGGCGCGAAGTCGCGCACCTGGTCGTAGGGAAGCTTGCTGCCGTAGAGCCCGGCGGCGATCGCGTGCGTGCTGCTCGTGCAGATGAGCATGGTGTAGCCGTCGGGCGCGGCCTTGGCCACCGCGTCGGAGCCCACCGTGCCGCCCGCGCCCGCGCGGTTGTCGATCACGAACGACTGGCCGAGGCCCTGGCGCAGGTGCTCAGCAAACAGGCGCCCCACCACGTCGGTGGAACCGCCCGCGGGGAAAGGCACGACGAAGCGCACCGGCTTGTTCGGCCATTGCGCGTGTGCCGTGGCGGCCGCGGCAACTAGCAGGACTGCAAAAACCGATCGGATGAATCGCATGGGAGCTCCGGATGTATTCAGGCGGGCAGCATCGCGTCCGCGATGCGCTTTGCGGTGTTGGGCGAATCCGTCATGCCGAGGTGCCCGTGGCCGACCGCGAGCCACAGCCCCGCCCGCCCGGCCACGGGCCCGATCACCGGCACCGAGTCCGGCATGCAGGGGCGATGTCCCATCCAGGGCGTGGTGGACAGCCCCTCGAGTCCCTCGAAGTTCTCGCGCGCGATACGCTCGAGGATAGCCGCGCGGCGCGGGTCGGGCGGGCGTTCGGGCCCGCCGATTTCCACCGTGCCGCCGACGCGCCGGCCTTCCACCATAGGAGGGTGGGAGATTTTATTGTCGGCGCGGACCCCCGGGCGCG
>JANNYI010000013.1:0-1570 GCA_031410015.1 Betaproteobacteria bacterium
CTGCGCCCGGTCTTCAACCTCACGGGAACGGTGCTGCACACCAACCTGGGGCGTGCCCTGCTCCCCGAAGCAGCCATTGCCGCGGCCGTCGCCGCCATGGCGCGCCCGGTCAACCTCGAGTACGAGATCGACGGCGCCGCGCGCGGCGAGCGCGACAGCCACGTCGAGGCATGGCTCATGCGCCTGACGGGTGCGCAGGCCGCAGTCGTGGTCAACAACAACGCGGCCGCCGTCTATCTGGCCCTGTACGCGTTGGCGCGGCGCAAGGAGGTCATTGTGTCGCGCGGCGAGCTGGTCGAGATCGGCGGCTCCTTCCGGATCCCGGACATCATGGCGAGCGCGGGCTGCAAGCTGCGCGAAGTCGGCACGACCAACCGCACCCACCCCCGGGACTTCGAAAGCGCCGTAAGCAAGGCCACCGGCGCAATCATGAAGGTCCACACCAGCAACTATGCGATCCACGGCTTCACCGCCTCGGTGCCCGAAGCCGAGCTTTCCGCCATCGCGCGACGGCACGGGCTGCCGCTCATCAACGACCTGGGCTGCGGGTCGCTCGTCAACCTGGAAGACTTCGGACTGCCGCACGAGCCGACGCCGCGCGAAGCGATCGCCAACGGCGCGGACATCGTCACCTTCAGCGGCGACAAGCTGCTGGGCGGCCCGCAATGCGGGCTCATCGTCGGGCGCGCCGACCTGATCGCAAGGATCCGCAGGAGCCCGATGAAGCGCGCGCTGCGCGTCGACAAGATCCGGCTCGCGGCCCTCGAAGCCGTGCTGCGTTCGTACGCCAGCCCGGAACAGCTCACCCGTGACCTGCCCACCTTGCGCGTCCTTACCCGCTCGCAGGCCGAGATTCGCGCCCTGGCCGATCGCCTCCTGCCCGGCCTCGCACAAGCGGTTGAAGGCGCCGCATCCGCGCGCGTGGTCGACTGCATGAGCCAGATCGGCAGCGGCGCCCTGCCGGTCGAGACCCTGCCGAGCGCTGGCATTGCGCTGGCGCCGAACGGCAAGCGCAAGAGCGGCGCGGCGGACGCGCTGGCCGCGGCCTTCCGCGCCCTGCCCGTGCCCGTGATCGGCCGCATCAACGAAGGCGAACTGGTGCTGGACCTGCGCTGCCTCGATGACGAAACGGGATTTGCCGGCCAATTGCAGCACCTGGCGTTGCCGCCCCGCCCGCAATGATCGTCGCCACCGCGGGCCACATCGACCACGGCAAGACGACGCTGGTCAAGGCACTCACCGGGGTCGACACCGACCGCCTGCCGGAGGAAAAAGCGCGCGGCATTTCCATCGACCTCGGATTCGCTTACTGGAAGACGCCCGCGGACGACCTCACCGTCGGATTCGTGGACGTGCCCGGCCACGAACGCTTCGTGCGCAACATGCTGGCGGGCGTCTGCGGCATCGACTACGTGATGCTTGTCGTGGCCGCCGACGACGGCGTGATGCCGCAAACCGTCGAGCACCAGTTTCAAAATTTCTTTTTCTCTTGTACTCAACAGATCATTTTTCGAAAATAGTTTATCGTTTGAATGAAAGGTTTGTACAAATTGTTTTTGTTGTCCGTAAG
>JANNYI010000014.1:0-15781 GCA_031410015.1 Betaproteobacteria bacterium
CGCCCGCCGGTGGCGGGGGCACGCCTGCGGTTCCGGTGCCGCTGACCGCCAACACCTGCGGGCTGTTGAGGCCGTTGCTGGTGATCGTGAACGCACCTGCGCGCCCGCCCGCTGCGGCGGGCTTGAACGTGAAGTCGAACGTGCACGCGAGATTGGCCTGCACGGTGCCGCAGCCGTTGGCGCCCAGTGCGAATTCGCCCGGATTGTTGCTGACGACCGACAGCACGTTCACGGCGCCCGGCCCCAGGTTGGAGACGGTCACGGTCCGCGCCGCGCTGGTGGTGCCCACCTGCGTGTCGGCCATCACGATCGCGGCGGGCAGGGAGAGCTGTCCCGCCTGCGGTGCGCCGGATGCGCCGGTGCCCGACAGCGCCATCACCACGGCGCCCCCGCCCGCGGCGTTGATCGTCAGCGTGGCGCTGTCCGCGCCCGCCGCCGACGGCGTGTACGTGATGCTGAACGTGCACGACGCGCCGGCATTGACCGTGGCGCCGCACGTGTTGGCGGAGACAATGAACTCGGCCGCGTTGCTGTTGCTGAACGCGACACCGGTGGCGGCCGCGCCGCCGGTGTTGTTGAGCGTCACGGCCAGCGGCGCGCTCGACTGCCCGACGGTGACGGTGCCGAAGGTGCCGCCGGCCGGCGTGGTGGCGAGGTTGGCGGTGGGCGCTGCGCTGCCGGTGCCGGTCAGCTGCACGGTGACGTTGGTGCCGCCCGCGTAGCTGAACGTGAGCGACGCATTGTTGGCGCCCGCGGCATCGGGCTTGTACGCCACCGCCAGCGAGCACGATGCGCCCGCTGCCAGCGTGGTGCTGCACGTGTTGGCGCTGACGACGAAGTGCGTCGCATCGCCGTTGGCCAGCGCGAAGGACGTGGCCGTGGCGCCGCCCGTGTTGCTGATGCTGACGTTCTGCGTGGCGGTGGTGCTGCCGACGGTGGCGGTGCCGAAGGCCAGCGACACCGGGGTGGCCTGCAGCGCGGCGACGGGGGCTGCGGCGCCGGTGCCGGTCATGCCGATGTTGACCGTGGTGCCGCCGGTGTACGCGATCGACAGCGTGGCGCTGTCCGCGCCCGTGCCGGTGGGCGTGTACTTGACGTTGAAGCTGCAGGTGGCGTTGCTGCCTGCTAGCGTGGCGCCGCAAGTGTTGCCACTGACGACGAACTCGACGTTGTTGGTGCCGGTGAAGGCGACGCCGGTGGCGCCGGTGGTGCCGGAGTTGGACACGGTGAACGACTGCGTGGCGCTGCTGCTGCCGACGGTGACGCTGCCGAAGGCCGTGGACGTGGGCGACACGGACAGGTTGGCGGGGGTGGAGGCGGACGGACTGCTGCCGGTCAAGCTGATGGAGAAACCGCCAACGCCGGTCACGGTGTATGTGAGTGAGTCAGCGGCACCAGCGGCTGCGGGTTTGTAGGCGATCGTGACCGTGCAGCTACCCAGGCCAGGGATGGTGCTGCCGCAGGTCTTGCTGCTGGGCCACATGGTGGTTGAGGCGGGGAAGGTCAACGTGCCGGTTGGACCTGTGCCCGTGTTGGAGATCGTGAAGACCTTGTTCGCGCTGGTAGTGCCGACGGTAACGGGAGGGAAATCCCAGCTCGTTGGCGAAGCGGTGACGATTGCGGCGGAAGGGCATGTCGGTGCGAAGAAGATCCACTGCGCGAGGTCGTCGAGGTCGGACGAGGTCAGGCCAAGATTGGCGCGGACGTTCATCATTTCGTTAACGCTATTGAGCGCAGTATCGATTGCACCGGGGTTGCCTGCGCCGTTCTGGATCTTGTTGGCGCCGTTGGCCGGGTTGGCCTTGTGGCAGAGAGTGTCGCCGCACGCAGGGCTGGCCGCGACAACCTTGAGATACAACGTCTTCCCATTCTGGCAGCTGACCGCATCAGCCGACGCCGACCAAATCGTCACAAATGACGTCAACAGGGTCAGCAAAAGGGTGGGCGTGCGTTTCATGACAATTTCTCCGTACGGCGAGCCCGGCGTTCCCGGCGGCAACCGGGGGCAGGCGGGCGAGGCGCGCAGGCAACAAAGAAAGCCCGCGGGCAAGAGCGCCTAGTGTAGCCGCAAGTATTCCGTTGTCATAGTACGTCGTCATAATATTTCCGACCGGCGGTAGCAGTGTCCAACCCCCACCGGGCTTGGCACCGCTATGACGGATTGGCCACGCGAACGGCCGTTCGCCCCGGTGGGTTCGATAAACCCCTGCCAATCGGTCGATTTCCGGGCAATTACGGCTTTGGCGGAGTTCCATGCATGGCGCATATCCCGGCGAACGCGCGGTGGTTCAGGCCATCAAGGCGCCGCGCACATGATCACGCCCACGTCCCCACGACCCCGCGTCTTCGGGTATCAAGCCCTGGGCCAACTTCTGCGCGTATTGAAATGGAAGCTCCCGACCTATAATGCATATATGCATACGCATTTGATGCGGAGGGTGTCATGCAAAAGCGGATGACCATTTCCATCGACGAGACCGTCTACGAGGGCCTGGTTCGGGTCATCGGCCGCCGCAAGATCAGCCAGTTCCTGGAGGACTTGGCACGCCCCCATGTGGTCAACGAGGACCTGCTGGCCGGCTATCGGGCAATGGCGGCGGACGGGATGCGCGAAAAGGAGGCGCAGGAATGGAGTGACGCGTTGATCGGTGACGTCCGCGACGGCGAGCGATGAAACGCGGCGAGGTGTGGTGGGTGGATTTCGATCCGGCGTTGGGTGGTGAAGTTCGCAAGACGCGCCCGGCAGTCATCGTGAGCAATGATGCCGCCAACGTCGCGCTCAATCGTGTGCAGGTGGTGCCGCTGACCAGCAACGTCAGCAAGCTCTATCCCGGGGAAGCCGAGGTCACCGTTGACGGTCGCGCCAGCAAGGCCATGGCCGATCAGATCACGATGGCCGCCAAGCAGCGCGTGCGCAACCTGCTGGGTACACTGTCGCGCGACGACATGCGCCAGGTCGAAAAGGCCATCAAGATTCAGCTGGGCATGACGCTCTGATGCACTGATCACGGCGGCGCGCACATGATCACGCCGACGTCCCCCGCCCCCTCGGGGATCCAGCCTTGCGCCAGCATCTGGGCGCGTACGGCCAGGTCGGTCGTGTAGCGGTGGTTGGGCGCGCCGGTCTGGCCGTTGTTGTACATGCGGTAGACCGGCAGGGTGCCTGTCGGGCACACGCCCGCCAGGCTGGCTTGCTGCGTGAAGAACACTTCGCCCTCGAAGGTCCACACGTTGTTGGTCTTGACCACGGCGCATTCCGGCGCGTAGGGCGTGTAGAAATGCGAGCTCTTCGGCGCAAAGGCCACCGTGAAGAAGCGGCACACCGGTGACAGGCCTGTCGCCGCCGCGGTCCACGCCTTGAATTGCCGTCCCGTGCGCGCCCAGCCCTTGAAGGTGCCGTTGTCGAGCTTGGCGATTTCGTCGGCCAGGTAGGTGATGAAGTAGTGCCCGAACTCGGCGTGGAAGTATTCGACCAGGTCCACGGTCGTCGCGGTGGGTGGGGGCGGTGGCGCCGGCGGTGCCGTCGCGGTGCCGACACCTGATAACGCCATCACCACTGCGCCGCCACCGGCGTGACCGATCGTCAGTGACGCGCCGGCCGCGCCTGCGGCGGAGGGCGTGAACGTGAGCATGAAGGCACAGGACGCGCCCGCGGCCAGGCTGGTGCCGCACGTGTTGCCGCCGACGCCGAACTCGGCGCCGTTGGTATTGTTGAACGTCAGGCCACTGGCGGCCGCGGTGCCGCTGTTGGCGAGCGTGACCGCCAGCGGCGCACTTGCTTGCCCGACGATGACCGCACCAAAGTCGCCGACGGCGGGCACGGTGGCGAGATTGGCCGCGGGCGCCGCGCTGCCCGAGCCCGTCATCGCGACGTTGAGGCTGGTGCCCCCGGCGTAACTGAGAGTCAGTGCCGCATTGGTGGTGCCAACGGCGGTGGGCGCATAGGCCACATTCAGCGTGCAGGACGCGCTCGCCGCCAGCGTGGCGCCGCACGTGTTGCCGCTGACGGGAAAGTGAATGGCGTCGCCGTTGGCGAGCGCCAATGCGGTGGCCGCGGCGCCGCCCGTGTTGGCCACGACAACGTTTTGCGTGGCGCTGGTGCTGCCGAGGGTGATTGTGCCGAAGGTCAATGTGGCCGGCGTTATCTGCAGCGCGGCTACCGGTGGCGCGGTGCCGGCGCCGCTCATGGCGATGTTGATCGTGGCGCCGCCCGTGTACGCGAGCGACAGCGTGGCGGCGTCCGCGCCGATGGCGGAAGGCGTGTACTTGAGGCTGAAGCCGCACGTGGCGCCCGCCGCGAGCGTGGTGACGCACGTGTTGCCGCCGACGATGAATTCGGCGCTGTTGGTGTTGGCGAATACCATGCCAAGCGCGCCCGTGCCGCCGGTGTTTGCAACGGTGAACGCGAGTGTCGCGCTACTGGCACCGACGGTGACATTGCCGAACGAAGCGGAGGTCGGTGTCACCTGCAGGTTGGCGGGCGCGGCGCCGGCGGGACTGCTGCCGGACAGGCTGATGGAAAACGTGCCGCTGCCGCTGGCCGAATAGGTGCCCGTGTCGCTGGCGCCTGCGGCGGCCGGCTTATAGGCGATGCTGAGGCCGCACGTTCCGCCATTGGCGCTGATCGTGCCGTCGCACGTGCTGCCGGTCACGATCCATTTCGCGGCGTCGGGATTGGTGAAGGTAAGACCGGAGGCCGCGACGCCGCCGAAGTTGGTGACGACAAACGATTGCGCCACGCTGGTGCTGCCTGCGATGGTGCTGCCGAAGTCCCAGCTCGACGGCGCGGCACTGAGCAGTGGCGCGTTGGCGGGCGGACACACGCCCAGCGTGCCGGCCCAGTAGATCCATTCCGCGAGGTCGACGATGTCCGCGTTCGAAAGAGGCAGGTTGACGCGCAGGTTCAGCGCCGTCATGACCTCGTTGCCCGGGATGCCGGCCAACGCCTCGTCGATTTTGGCGGGGTTGCGCGCCGCGTTCTGGATCTTGTTATTGCTGGCGGTGGCGCCGTGGCATTTGCTGCTCGAGCACGACAGGCCGGTGGTGGCTGTGTTGGACTTGACGTAAACCGCGCTGCCGTTGGCGCAGCTCTGCGCCTCGACGGCGATCGACCACGCGACGACCAACGGCGTGAGCAAGGCGAGCAACAGCGAGGAGCGACGCTTCATCACATGGTCTCCGCGTGGCGAACAGGCTCGCGGCCCACTCGGGGGCGTAACCCATGGCAGGCAAACCGTTTGCGGACCGGGTTATTCCAATTGAGTGATGATTCTCGATGGCCCTGCAGGCGAGGCAGGCACGCACGCCGGTACGCGCACGCGGCCCCGCGTACATTAAAATCAGGCATGTCCACGTTTCCCAACCACCCCAGCCGCGACATCGGCGTCGTTGAATCGCAGGTCGCGCGCTTCACGGAGCCTCTGGCGCTGGCCTGCGGCCAGTGGTTGCCGGAGTACGACCTCGCCTACGAAACCTACGGCACGCTCAACGCCGACGCGTCCAACGCCGTGCTGGTATGCCATGCGCTGAACGCTTCGCATCACGTGGCGGGTACCTACGCCAACGATCCCGACAACGTCGGCTGGTGGGACAACATGATCGGGCCGGGCAAGCCGCTCGACACCAATCGCTTCTTCGTCGTGGGCGTCAACAACCTGGGCAGCTGCTTCGGGTCCACCGGGCCGGGGTCGCTCAATCCCGCCACGGGCGCATCGTGGGGCAGCGACTTTCCGCTGGTGACGGTGGAGGACTGGGTCGACGCGCAGGCGCGCCTGGCCGATCGCCTGGGCATCGCGCAGTTTGCGGCGGTGATGGGCGGCAGCCTCGGCGGCATGCAGGCCTTGGCGTGGGCCATCCGCTTTCCGCAGCGGATCCGCCACGCGCTGGTGATTGCGGCGGCGCCCAACCTGTCGGCGCAGAACATCGCCTTCAACGAAGTGGCGCGGCAGGCCATCCTCACCGATCCGGATTTTCACGAGGGCCACTTCGCGCGGCACCAGACGCTGCCGCGGCGTGGCCTGCGCGTGGCGCGGATGATCGGGCACATCACCTATCTCTCCGACGAGCAGATGGAGGAGAAGTTCGGCCGTACGCTGCGCGACGGCCTGCAGTTCTCCTTCGCGCCCGAGTTCCAGATCGAGTCGTACCTGCGGCACCAGGGCGAGAAATTTGCCGAGTACTACGACGCCAATACGTATCTGCGGATCACCAAGGCGCTCGATTACTTCGATCCGGCGCGCGCCACCGGCGGCGATCTCGCGAAGGCGCTCGCGCCGGCGTCGTGCAAGTTCCTGGTGGTGGCGTTCACCACCGACTGGCGCTTCTCGCCGGCGCGGTCGCGCGAGATCGTCAAGGCGCTGGTGGAACATCGCCGCGACGTGTCGTATGCGGAGATCGACGCACCGCACGGGCACGATGCGTTCCTGCTCGACAATGCGCAGTATCACGACGTGGTGCGCGCGTATCTCGACGGCGTGGCGTCCGATGCCAACTATTCCACGTTCCGCTTCGGCGCCGAGGTCAAGCGCCGTGTGGAATCGCGCACGCAGCAGGAGCACCGCGCCGATTTCGCCACGATAGCGGGTTGGCTGCAACCGGGCTCGCAGGTGCTGGATCTTGGTTGCGGCGACGGCGCGCTGCTGGCCTATCTGAAGCGGGCTCGCGACGTGCGCGGCTACGGCATCGAGATCGCCAACGCCGGCATGCTTGAGAGCGTACGCAGCGGTGTCAACGTGCTGCAGAGCGATCTCGAGAGCGGGCTCGCCGGCTTCGCCGACGAATCCTTCGATTGCGTGATCCTGTCGCAGACGCTGCAGGCGATGCGCCACACCGAGGCCATCGTCGAGGAGATGCTGCGCGTGGGTCGCGAGGTGATCGTCACGTTTCCCAACTTCGGGCACTGGACGCACCGCTGGCAGATCCTGAAGGGCCGGATGCCGGTGTCGGACAAGCTGCCGTACCAGTGGTACGACACGCCCAACATCCACCTGTGCACGGTCGCCGATTTCGACGCGTTCCTGCGCGAGCGCAATTGCGTCGTCGAGAATCGCGTGGTGCTGGCCGGCGGCAGGGCCGTGGCTGCGCTGCCCAATCTGCGCGGCGAACTGGCGATCTACCGGTTCCGGCGGGGCTAGGCGCGGATTGTGTCGTCTCCGTAGGCGAGGCTTCAGCCTCGCACGACTTCAGGCGGCAACCTGCTCGTAGGAAAATTGCGGAATGCCGGCGCGCTTGGACGCATGCTCAAGGGTAATGGCGCAGATGTTTCCCTCCGCGTCCAAATCAAGAACCGTGTTTTCGTCCAGATCGCGGGTTTCTGCAACCGGCAAATCGCGAAATTCGATCAGCAGGGTATCGGTACTTGCGAAGTAGCGGATCTTCATGGCTGGAAGCGCCGATCGAAAAAGGCATTGTGAACCGTCTCACCATGCGGTAGCAAGACCACGCGCAGATACCGATTGTCCATCTCGGCTATGCGCCCCCACCGGCGTATGCGACCGTCAGCCTGGACATGCTGCGCGTCCGGATCGCAGACCACGCGCTCGATCCATTAATCGAGAATCGCAATCCGGTCTGCGCGCATCCGAATGGCTGCAAAGTAGGAAGTAGCTTTCACGATTGCCCCGAAGCCTGCGGCACCGGATTCGTGTTGACCATCAGCCAAAGGTCGCATCAAAGTGGCAAGGCCTTTGCAAGTACGAAGCCGCAAGAATTGCTAGGATGCGAGTTCTCCATGCAAGCCAGGTGTCTGCCATGTCCGACTGCATCACGCTCTACTTCATGCGTCATGGTCGCTCGGTGGCCGATGACGAAAACGTGCATGGCGGCCGCTATGACGACTCGCTTACCGCCAGCGGTCGGGCGCAGGTGCTGGCGCGGGCGCACGACTTCGCGGCGCGCGACATCAAGTTCGACAGCATCGTGGCCAGCACGCTGAAGCGGGCGCATGAGTCCGCGCTGATCGTGGCCGCGACGCTCGGCGGCAGCGTCGACACCGATCCCGACTGGATGGAGTTCGACAACGGGGCGCTGGCGGGATTGCGCTATGAGGTTGCCGAAAAGCAATATCCGGCGCCGGACTGGCGCAATCCCTACGAGAGCTTTCGCGGCGCTGGCGAGAGCGACTTCGACATCCAGATCCGCGCCACCCGCGCATTGCAGAACATCGTGCGCCGGGGGCCGGGGCGGCACCTGGTCGTGGCGCACGGCGGCATCCTCAACGCGGTGCTGCGCGTGATCGTCGGTGCCGCGCCGGTGTTGAACAGCAAGCATGGCATCGGTTTTCACTTTGGCGACGGCGGCTACGTGCGCACGCACTACCATCCCGCCGAGCACTACTGGGCCATTGCCGAGATCGTGCCCCACCTGCCCAAGGGCGCCGTCGATGAATAGCAAGAGCGTGGTGCTGCATCCGGACTATCCGGACAAGGCGTGGATCGTCGTCGAGCAGTCGCGTGACGAGCCGATGCGCATGCGCTACGAGCCGGTCACCGGGACGTTCCGGCGGTCGGCGGATTACTCGCTGCTCCATCACCGCGGCTTCACGGGTGCGTACGGCTGGATCGGCG
This sequence comes from Betaproteobacteria bacterium, assembly GCA_031410015.1. Lineage (GTDB taxonomy): Bacteria > Pseudomonadota > Gammaproteobacteria > Burkholderiales > Casimicrobiaceae > VBCG01. Next base: position 8,565 of record JANNYI010000014.1, read on the forward strand.
GTACCGGCGCGCCGCCCGATCCGCATTTCGACGTGATGGTGCTCACGCGCGAGAACCTGCAGCCCGGAGACGTGCTGCTGGGCCATATCTGCGGCGTATTCATCCGCGGCGACGGCGACCACAAGTTCGTGGCGATGGACAATGCGTGGCGCCACCGCGCGGGATGCGATTGCTTCGACCGGCTCGATGCGGCCACCCAGGACGAATTGCGGAGGCTGTACCCGCGGGTGGACCCCGGCGAAGGCTGGTTTGGCGCCGCTTATGCGCGGGACTACCTGCGCAATCACGAGCCCCTGCACGACTGAGGTCACGCATGGCCATCACCATCGACACTCACGATCTGCCGCCGTCCGCGGACGCCGCCGTGGTCGACGTGGGACTGGGCCGCGCCAACGACGCCGCGGCGCCGCTGCACGAAGTGCGCCCGCTGGGCTGCTTCGCGCGCGATGCCGCGGGCGCGGTGATCGGCGGCGCGGTCGGGCGGACCTGGGGCAAGTGCTGCGAGCTGCAGCAACTGTGGGTCGATCCAGCATTCCAGCGGCAAGGTATCGCGACGCAATTGGTACGCGCCTTCGAGGCCCGTGCCGGCGCGCGGGGATGCTGCACTTTTTATCTCGAGACGTTCAGCTTCCAGGCGCCGGCGTTCTACCGCAAGCTGGGTTATGTCACCGCGCATGAGAGCGCCATCTACCCGCATGGCATCAGCAAGCACCTGATGCGCAAGGATCGCTGACTGCACGGTGTAGGCGAGGCTGAAGCCTCGCCTACAGGCATTCCGTTGCGCTACGCCACCCGGCCGAACCACAGCAGCGACAGCGTGGCGGCCGCCACGGCCAGCACGGCAGCCGCAGCCGTGAACAGCGCACTGATCTCCGTTTCCTTGCGCTCGAGCGCAAAGCGGCTGTTCAGGTTTTCGTAGATCGACTTCAAGTCCGCCGCGCTGGCCGCGTGAAAATACTCGGCGGCGGTGATGCCGGCGATGCCCTTCAGCGACTCCTCGTCGAAGCGCATGAAGATCGACATGCCGTCGATGTCGATGGGCGCGCCGGCCGTGGTGCCGAAACCCACGGTGAACACGCGCACCCCATGATCCGCCGCCATCCGTGCCGCCTGGAGCGGGTCGGGTCCGGTGGTGCGTCGGCCGTCGGTGAGCAGGATGATCGCCGCCGACGTGAACGAGCCCGGCGGCACGATCTTGACCTCCTTCTTCTCGACCTTGGGCGCCACCGGCGTGCCACGGTCGCCGGGCGGCTTGCGCGCGCTGTCGCGCGGCCCGAAGTTGTTGCCGAACACCATGCTCTCGAGGTTGATCCCCTCGTCGGGAAAGATGGTGGCGAGCGACGCGACGATGCCGCTGCCGATGGCGGTGTGCCGCTGCAGCTGGAAGCGGTCGATGGCCGCGATCAATTCCTCGCGGTCGCGCGTGGGCGGCTGCACCAGCAGCGCCGTGCCGGCGAACGTGACGATGGCCACTTTCACGTCGCTTGGCACCTGCTGCACGAAGTCGCGCGCCGCGGCCTGCGCCGCGACGATGCGGCTGGGCTGGATGTCGGTGGCGCGCATCGACAGCGACACATCGATGGCCAGCACGATCGTGCGGCCCTCCGACGGCAGCGTCACCAGGGCACTGGGCCGGGCGATGGCAATGATTGCCGCGATCAGCGCCAGCAGGAACAGCGCGGGCGGCAGGTGGCGCCGCAGCGCCTGCCCCGGACCGATCGCCTGCTTGACGATGCCAAGGTCGGCGAAGCGCACGGCCAACTTCTTCCGGCGCAGCAACGCCAGGTAGGCGCCGACCAGGATCGGCACCAGCAGCAGCAGCCATAGATATTGCGGCCAGAGAAAAATCACCTGTCACCTTCAAGCCAAGCGAGGCGCGCACAGCCGTTTACTGTAGCACCGCCAGGGCCGCCTGCGAATGGGCCTTTGCCCGGACCACGATGGACAATCCGGCCGCCGGAGCGTTGTGCGCGCCGCCGCGTAGAATCCGCCATCCGCACCCGTGATGGCAACTCCGCCGCCACACCGTGACATTTCTTCGCGATCTCTCCCTGCCGGCCGTCGTGGCCGGCTTCGTCACCGTCCTGGTGGGCTTCACCAGTTCGGCAGTGATCGTGTTCGCCGCCGCGCAGGCGCTGCGCGCATCGCCGGCCGAGGTGGCCTCGTGGATGTGGGCGCTGGGCATCGGCATGGGACTGACCTGCATCGGCCTGTCGTTGCGCTACCGGATGCCGGTGGTCACCGCATGGTCGACGCCCGGCGCGGCCATGCTGATCACGTCCACTGCAGGCATCGCCATGCCGGAGGCCGTCGGCGCGTTCATCGTCTGCGCCGTGCTGATCACGCTGGCGGGCTTCACCGGCTGGTTCGAGCGCGCGATGGAGCGCATCCCGTTCGCGCTGGCCGCTGCGATGCTGGCCGGCGTGCTGCTGCGCTTCGGCCTCGATGTGTTCGTGGCCATGAAGACCCAGTTCGGCATGGTGTTCGCCATGTTCTGCGTCTACCTCGTGGCGCGGCGCTGGCTGCCGCGGTACGCGGTGCCGGCGGCGCTGGCGCTGGGTCTTGGCATCGCCGCCGTGCTGGGACTGCTCGATTTCAGCGGCGTGCAGTTGGCGCTGGCGGAACCGGTGTTCACGGCGCCGGCATTTTCAATGGCGGCGATGATCGGCGTGGCGTTGCCGCTGTTCGTGGTGACGATGGCGTCGCAGAACGTTCCGGGCGTGGCTGTCATGCGGGCCTCAGGCTACCGGCCGCCCGTGTCGCCGATCATCGGCTGGACCGGCGTGGCCACGCTGGTGCTGGCGCCCTTTGGCGCCTATGCGTTGAACCTCGCGGCCATCACGGCCGCCATCTGCATGGGGCGCGAAGCCGGCGAGGATCCGGCCAGGCGCTATGTCGCGGCGGTCAGTGCCGGCGTGTTCTACCTGCTGATCGGCATCTTCGGCGCGACGGTGGCGGCGCTCTTCGCCGCGTTTCCGCGCGAACTGGTGCTGGCCATCGCCGGGCTGGCCCTCCTGGGCACGATCGGCAACGGATTGGCCACGGCGCTGGCGCAGGACACGCAGCGCGAGCCGGCACTGATCACATTCCTGGTCACCGCATCGGGCGTCAGCCTCTTCGGCGTCGGCTCGGCATTCTGGGGCCTCGTGGCCGGCGTGCTTGCGCTGCTTGTGCTGCGGACGGGTACCATGGCGGTTCCCCCCCCTTCACGCTGACCACGCGCCATGCGCTTCGAGGACTCCGCAACCGAATTCGACAAACGCGTACGTGCCCGCGGCATGGCCGTCGACGCGCTGGGCGTTGTCGACGCGCTCGCCATCATGGCGACGTTCTACCGCGAGGAGCCGGTGACCGGCCTCACCCAGTGGTTCGAGGATGCGCTCAGGTTTTCAGCGGCGGTGCGCGACCGCGGCCAGGGCGAGCATTTCGAGGTCAACCTGGCGCGGGTGCTCACCACGCGGCGCGAGGCGGCGCCGCCGCTGGTGCGCGAACTCGAGCTCACCTGGCGGTTTGCGGTCGCGCCGGAGCTGCGCTACGTTCCGCGGGTCGAGCACTGGTGCGTTGCGCGCGACGACCTGCCGGCGTTTGAAAAACTGGTGCGCGAAAGCGAGGCCTTTGCCGTCGCGCAACGCGAAACCGCATTGTCCGTGAGCGTGCTCTTTGCGGATGGAACCGGCTAATCCCCCCGCGCCCACGTTGCGCACGCGTGCCCTGGCCGCAGGCGTCGTGGCCCTGGCGCTCGTAGGCGCCGTGGTCTACGCGCTGCATGCGGCCGGCAAGGCCGAAGGCGGCGGCCCGCTGGGCACCGGACCGCTCATCGCGGACATCAACCTCGGGCTCGAGTTGCTGCTGGTGCTGGGCCTGACCTGGGGCGCGGTACTCGCCCGGTCCGGCAACATCGAGGCGCATCGCGTCAACCAGACCGTGTGGGTGCTGGTCAACGGCGCGCTGGTGCTCTTCATCATGGTTTCGGCGATGGCGAGCTTCAAGATTCCCAACCTCAAGGCGCTGACCGACGTCGGCAACGCGATCACGGTGCTGCACGCGATTCTGGGCGTCCTGACCGTGGCCGGCGGCGCGTGGCTGGTGCTGCAGATGAACGATGTCCTGCCGGCGCGGTGGCACGTCCGGTGGTGGAAGGGCCTGATGCGCGCCACGCTGGTCGGCTATTGGGCGGTGGCGCTGCTGGGCATTGCCACCTACTACTACTGGTACGCGGCGTGAGCGGCCGCCTGGATCCGGGGTCCGGCGCCGGGTCGCGGGCTGGCGTTCGCGCGCAAAGACGCTCATGATCGCAGTCCCGCAGCGCATTGATCCGGAGTTGTCATCATGGTCATCTGTCCCGTCGCCATTGCCGTTGGTTGCTAGAAGTGCCCGATCTTCAAGGTGTGCCCGGTGAAGGGCGTGATCGGCGATTACAAGGCACCGGCGGCCGAGCCCGAGAAGCGCGCCGCGCCAAAAGCCAAGGCCAGCCCCGCCAAGTCGCGCTCGGCCAAGTCGCGCGCCCGCCGGAAGTAAGCGGCCGCGTGCACGATGCTGGATCGCGTCCTGGCCGATGCGACGGTCGCGCTGCACCTGGCATTCATCCTGTTCGTCGTGGGCGGCAGCGCGCTTGTCTGGCGGCGCCCCGCCTGGGCCTGGTTGCACGCGCCGGCGGTGGCGTGGGTCGCGTGGCTTGAATTCACGCACGCCACCTGCCCGTTGACGCCGCTTGAGAACATGCTGCGCGCGCGCGCCGGCGATGCCGGTTACGCGGGGGGCTTCATCGAGCACTACGTCGAGCCGGTGATCTATCCCGGCGGGTTGACGCCCGGCATCCAGGTCGTGCTCGGCGCACTCGTCGTTGCGCTCAACATCGGCGTCTACGCGTTCGCGTGGCGCCGCGCCCGCCGCGCCGGCAGTGCGCGAGGCGTTGCCGCATGAGCGTCGCTGTTGCCGTGTGCGGGCAGGCGCCCGACGGTACGCCGGTGGCGTCCATCGTGCTTGCCAATCGTCGCGGCATGCGCGCCACGCTGCTGTCGTGGGGGGCGCTGCTGCAGAATCTCGACGTGCCCGACCGCGCCGGCCGGCTGGGCGACGTCGTGCTCGGCTTCGAAACGCTGGCGCCGTATCTCGTGCGCCACCCCAACTTCGGCGTGACAGTTGGCCGCGTCGGCAATCGCATCGCGCATGCGCGCTTCACGCTCGACGGCGTCGAATACCGGCTGGCGGCCAACAACGGCCCCAATTCGCTGCACGGCGGCAACGTCGGATTCTCCAGGCGCAACTGGACGTGGCACGTGGAAGGCGACTGCGCGGTGCGGTTCGAGTACGTGAGTCCCGCCGGCGAGGAGGGCTATCCGGGCACGTTGCGCGTGGCGGCCACGTACGCGCTCGATGACGACAACGGGCTGGCGCTGGAGTGGGTTGCCACCACGGACCGCGCCACAGTGGTGAACCTCACCAATCACAGCTACTTCAACCTGGCCGGTGGCGGCGACGTGCGCGATCACGTCGTGACGCTGCATGCGGACGCGTTCCTGCCGGTGAATGCAGTTTCGATTCCACTGGGCGAGGTGCGGGCGGTGCAAGGCACGCCGATGGATCTGCGCGTGCCCGTGCGCGTGGGCGATCGCCTCGATGCGCCGGACGAGCAGATGCGCCTCGTCGAAGGCGGCTTCGATCACACGTTCGTGCTGGGCGCGGGTGCGGGGCTGCGCCACGCCGCGAGGGTGGTCGATCCGGCGAGTGGGCGGGTGATGGATGTGCATGCCACGCAGCCGGGCGTGCAGTTCTACACGGCGAACAAACTCGACGGGAGCTTCATCGGCAAGGGTGGCGCGGCGTACGGCAAGCATGCCGCGCTGTGCCTTGAGACGCAGCACTTTCCCGATGCGCCCAACCAGCCTGCGTTTCCGTCGATCGTCCTGCGGCCCGGTGACGAATATCGCCATCGCGCCGTGTACCGCTTTTCGACGATTGCACCTGCCCGTGACCACCCGCCGACATGAAGCATTGCGTGATGCGATCGAGATGACCGTGGAGGAAATACGATGAAGTACGCCAACATCGTCGGCTGGGGCAAATGCATGCCGCCCTCGGTTCTGACCAACGCCGACATTGCCACGATTCTCGATACCGACGATGCGTGGATCACGCAGCGCACGGGAATCCGCGAACGCCGGGTATCGCACGTCAGCGGCGTCGAGATGGCGCACGTTGCCGGTGCGCAGGCACTGGCCTGCGCGGGCCTCAAGCCTTCGGACATCGACCTTATCGTATATGGAAGCTGTTCCAACGACGAGCAGATTCCCAACACCGCATCAGGCCTGTCGGTGCGGCTGCAGTGCGGCCACGCCGCCGCGATGGACGTCAACACCGCATGCACGAGCTTCCTGTACGGACTGTCGACGGCAACGGCGATGATCCGCACCGGCGTGGTCCGGCGCGCGCTGGTGGTGGGCGTCGAGAACATCACGCCGTTCATGGACTGGCGCAACCGCAACGTCGCAGTGCTGTTCGGCGACGGCGCCGCGGCCGTGGTGCTGGAAGCGAGCGACGAGCCGTGCGGCGTCCTGGCCGAGCGGCTCGGCTGCTTCTCGGAGGCCCGGCAGATCCTGCGGGTGCGCGGCACCGGCCTCGTCTATGCGATGGAGGGCGACGTCACCTACGGCGACACGCTGTGGGACTTCGACGGCCCGGAAATCTTCAAGCGGGCCGTCGCGGGGATGGCGGTGGCGTCGGCCGAGGCGCTGGCCAAAAGTGGGTTCGGACCGCAGGACATCGATCTGGTCGTGCCCCACCAGGCCAACCTGCGGATCATCGAATTCGTGGCGAAGAAGACCGGCATGCCGATGGACAAGGTGTTCGTCACCGTGCAGAAGTACGGCAACATGTCGGCCGCAACCGTTCCTGTCGCGCTGGTCGAGGCGCTGGAGGCCGGGCGCGTGCAGCCGGCGAGCCTCCTGCTCACGCCGGCGTTCGGCGGCGGACTCACGTTCTGCTCGCACGTGATCCGGTGGGGCGAGCGCGCGACCCCGCTCGACCGCAGCGATGTCGCGTTGCCGCCGTGCGAGCACTCGGCGCTGGACCTCGTCAAGGCCCGCATGGCGCGGCGCAATCCCGACGGCCCGTCGCACGCAGGGCTGCTGGCGCCAACGTTGTCCGACGCGCCCTAGCAACGCTGGAGATCAGGGGAAATCAGGGACAGACCACCATTTAAATCAGGGACAGACCAC
>JANNYI010000015.1:0-1427 GCA_031410015.1 Betaproteobacteria bacterium
CGGCGGCGATGTTGCCGCCGGCGCCGGCGCGGTTCTCGACCACCAGCGGCTGCTTGAGAGAAGCGGAAATCTTGTCGCAGATGATCCGGGCATAGGCGTCGAGCGGCCCCGGCACTGTGCTGACGACCACGCGGATGGGCTTGTTCGGGTACTGCTGGGCGACTGCGGGCAGGCTGAGCAAACCTGCCGCCAAAGCGGAAATGACACGCAGTTTCATCTGGATTCCTTCTCGTGGAGTTTTATGGGCGCTTCTCGTTGCCTGCCTACTTCTTGATGTCGGCCTGGACCAGCACCGTGTGCTTTTGCGGAGCCAGCAGATCATGCAGGGCCTGCAGCGCGGCCAGGCCGCACGCGATGTCCTGCTCGCCGTTGCCGCCGGACAGGCCGACGCCGCCGACGACCTCGTCGTCGACCACGATCGGGAAGCCGCCCACGAAGATGGCGAACTTGCCGTCGAAACTCCACTGGATGCCGAAGGCTTCGTTGCCGGGCAGGGCGGGGCCGCTGGGCGGCGTATTGAAGAGGTGGGTCGAGCGCTTGTGCCCGGCCGCGGTGAACGCCTTGTTCCAGGCGATCTGCGGGCCGGTGATGCGCGCGCCGTCCATTCGCTCCAGTGCGATCGGGTAGCCGCCGTCGTCGCAGACGCACACAGTCTCGGGAACGCCGATCGCCGCGGCCTTGGTCAGCGCGGCAGAGCACATGGCCTTCGCCTCGGAAAGCTCCAGCTTGAACGCGGTCTTCAAGGGCTAGGCCTGCAGCAGTTCGGCTTCTTCGGCGGGGACCGCCGACTCGGACATGTCCAGTTCCGTGATCGGGATGTCCCTGGCCACGTAGTCGTTGTAGAGCGCCGTGGTGTAGAGCAGGCGCATCTGCGCGCCGACCTCGCAGATCTTGAGGCAGCGCTGCTGCATCTCTGGGGTGTCGGCGTGCTCGAGCACGATCTGGTAGCCGCGCTCGCCGTGGATCTCGTCCGAAACGATGTGCAGGTCGAAGAACTCGATTTCCTCGTCCTTGAACTTGTACTTCTCGCGCAGCGTGGGTACCTGCCGGCGGTAGATGGAGGGAACCTGGGATTCGAGGCCGACGACGAGGCCCGCCACCGCGACGATGGGGTCTTCGCGCATGGCGACTGCGTAGCACCAGCTTTGCAGGCCGCGGGTGGTGGCGGACATGTTGTCCGGGTCCATTACGCGCGCCCGGGTGGTGCCGCAGACTTCCGCAAACCTGATGAGGAGGTCGGTATGGCGGTCGCCGCCGATTTCCTCTTCATACATGTTGGCCAGCAGAAAGTCCTTGGCCTCGGTTTTGCGCGCCGGCATGTTGGCGTACACATAGGCCAGATAGTCGGCAAACGGCCCCACATAGTGATAGTGGTTTTCGGCCCAGCGCGCCAGGTGCGCGCGGCTCAGCTTGCCGCTCGCCCAGGC
>JANNYI010000016.1:0-7941 GCA_031410015.1 Betaproteobacteria bacterium
TCGAGTGGAAGCACTTCCTCGACATGTGGGCCCAGTTCATGGTGATCAACGGCGAGATGGACCGCCTCTTCAAGCTGCACATGGAGAAGCTGGGCGCCGCCTGACGCCCTGCCTGCCGTCCGCCGCGAGGGCCGGCTACGCGCCGGCCCCATTCCCTTCGCCCGCGAGTTACCTCCGATGATCGTCGATTGCCATGCCCACGTCTTCCAGCATTGGTCGGGTGCGTGCGGCCACCCCTCCGCCGCTGTCCACTTGAAGTACCTGCAGAAGGTGGTGACGCGGCCGGCGGCGCGCACCTTCCGCATCCGCGATGGCATCGAGGTGAAGCCGACCATGCTGTTGCGCGCCGGCGACAACACCTGGGCGGGCCTCACCGACTTGAACTTCCGCGTGGGCCGCTTCGGGCAGCTGCTGTTCACGCACGATGGCGAGGACTACGCGGTGCAGTACCTGCCGGTGGGCATGCAGGAGCTCGCCTGTCCGCCCGAGCTGATGCTGGCGCAGATGATGGTGGCGGGCGTGGACCACTGCATCCTGCAGGCAGGCGGCGGCTACGGCGCCATGAACGACTACAACGCGTTCACGCAACTCCACTACCCGCAGAAGTTCACCGGTCTCCTGCACGTGGACGAGGCGACGGCGGATCAGCCGGAAACGCTGGCGGAACTGGACCGCGCCGCCAATGCCCTCAACCTTCGCGGACTCTACTACGCGCAGGATTTCTCCCGCCACGGATACGCGCGCAACGTCGATCACGCCGCCTTCCGTCCGTTCTGGGAGAAGGTGGTGGCGTATGGGCTGCCGGTGTTCATCGAACTGTCGGCAACACCCTCCTACGATCGCGCGGGCTACCTCGGCAACCTCGCCGCGCTGGATGCACTGTTGCGCCGCCATCCTGCGCACCGCTTCCTGCTGGTGATGGGGCCGCCGGTGGCGCATTTCGGCAGCACGGGTGCATGGCAGTTTCCCGACGACGTGCTGACCACGTACAAGCGGGAAAACCTGCAGCTCGAGGTGATGTTTCCCATCACGTGGGGCGGGGTGTGGGACTACCCGTTTCCCGAGGCGCAGGTGCTCCTCCGTGGCTTGCGCGACACCTTCGGCGCAGGAAAGCTCATCTGGGGCTCGGACATGCCCAACGTCGAGCGCTTCTGCACCTACAAGCAGTCGCTCGACTACGTGCGCAAGCATTGCACGTTCCTCGCGGCTGGCGAGAGGGATCGCATCCTCGGCACCAATGCCGCAGAGCTCCTGCGCCTGCGCTGAACGCGCGCCAACCCTTACACGAATCGAACGGACCATGGGACAACGCATCGGCATCGACATCGGCGGCACCTTCACGGACCTCGTGTTCATGAGCCCGGAGGGGCGCATCCTGCGCGCCAAGGTGCTGTCCACGCCGGACGACTACAGCCAGGGCATCGCCGACGGGCTCGAGGACGCCACCGCACGCAATGGGCTCGACCTGGCCGACATAACTCAGATCATGCATGGCACCACCGTGGCCACCAACGCGCTGCTGGAGGGCAAGGGAGCGAAGGTGGCGCTGATCACCACCGACGGCTTCCGCGATGTGCTGGAGATCCGGCGGCTACGTATGCCCGTGCTCTACGACATCCGCTTTCGCAAGCCGGAGGCGCTGGTCCCGCGCCAGCGTCGCTTCGAGGTGGCGGAACGCATCGACCACCGCGGCGCGATCGAGCGCCCGCTGGATGACACCGCCGCGTGCGCCGTCGTCGAGCGCGTGCTGGCCAGCAACGTCGAGGCCATCGCCGTTTGCCTCATCAATGCCTATGCCAATGGCGCGCACGAAGTGCGCCTGCGCGAGCTGATCCGCGCGCGCAATCCCGACATTCCGGTCACGCTGTCCTCCGAACTGCTGCCGGAGATCCGGGAGTACGAGCGCACCAGCACCACGGTGGTGAATGCCTATGTGCTCCCGCTGGTCCGCCACTACCTCGCGGGCCTGGTGGAGAAGCTGCGCGTACGCGCCATCGACAAGCCGCTGACGATCATGCAATCGAGCGGTGGCGCGATGAGCGCGGCGGCGGCAGTGGAACGACCCATCCACATCATCGAATCCGGGCCGGCGGCCGGCGTGGTGGGCGCGGCGGAACTTGCGCGGCGGCTGGGCAACCTGAGCCTGCTGAGCTTCGACATGGGTGGCACCACTGCCAAGGCCGCACTGGTGGAGAAGGGCCAGTACCTGCGCGTGAACTCGCTCGAGGTGGGGGGCGGCATCAACATCGCCGGCCGCCTGCTGAGCGGCGGCGGCTATCACGTGCGCGCGCCGGCCATCGACATCGCCGAGGTGGGTGCAGGCGGCGGCAGCATGGCGCGCCTCGACGCGGGCGGTGCGCTACGGGTGGGCCCCGACAGCGCGGGTGCGGCGCCGGGCCCGGCCTGCTATGGCCGCGGCGGCACCATCCCCACTGTGACCGATGCCAACCTGATCCTGGGCTTCATCAATCCCGTGGCACTCGCGGGCGGCGGGCTGCCGCTGCGCCGCGACCTTGGGGAGGAAGCATTGCAGCGCGAATTGGCCGGGCCACTCAAGCTGGCGCTCGCCGATGCGGCATGGGGCGTGCACCGCGTGGCCAACGCGACGATGGCGCGCGCGTTGCGCGCGGTCTCCACTGAGCGTGGCCGCGACCCGCGCGACCTCGCGATGCTGGCCTTCGGCGGCAACGGCCCCGTGCATGCCGCTACGCTGGCGCGTTTGCTCGACATTCGCAATATCCTGGTGCCGCCGGTGCCCGGCCTGTTCAGCGCCCTCGGTATGCTGTTCCCGGAGATCGAGCATCACTATGTGCGCACCTGCAAGCAGCGCGTCGACCGGCTCGACTTGGTCGCGTTGCACTCACTCTTCCGGGTGCTGGAGACAGAAGGCGCGGCGGCGCTGGTGGCGGAAGGCTTCGCCGAAACCGATCACCGCTTCGAGCGCCTCGTGGACCTGCGGTATGCGGGCGCCAATTCGGAACTGACGCTGCCCTTTCCGGCGCAGCACGCGGGTGCGTCGTTGCGCGAGCAATTCTCCGTGGCACACGAACAGCAATACGGCTATCGGTCCGACACCGAGACCATCGAGACGATGAATGTGCGCGTGATCGCGCGCGCGTCAATCGTTGCCTCGCAGGTGCCCGAGAGCCTGTCGCTGGGCGATGGCGTAGCCGGGATCGGCGGCGCGCGTCCCGTGTACTTCGGGCCCGACGTCGGCTGGGTCGACACTCCCATCTGCATGCGCAGTGACCTGGGGCCACAGTGGCGGGACGGCCCCCTGCTGGTGGAGGAGTTCGACAGCACCACCGTAGTCCCACCCGACGGCCGCGCACGGCGCATCGCGTGGGACACCATCGAGATCGAACTGCAGGCCGCACGATGAACCGCCTGACCGACCTGCCTGTCGCCGCTGGCGCTGCCGCGCCGTCGATCGCACGCGATCCCTTCGCGCTGGAGCTCATCAAGAACGCGCTGGTGGCGCTGGCCGACGAGATGGCGCTCACCGTGTACCGCACGGCGCGCTCGTTCGTGGTGAAGGAGGCGCTCGACTTTTCCACGGCGCTGTTCCTCGCTGATGGCCAGCTGATCGCGCAGGGCACCTGCCTGCCTTTTCACCTGGGCGCGATGCCATTCGCCGTGAAGGCGGTGACGCGGGCCTACGCGGGACGCATCCTGCCGGGCGATCTCTACATCACCAACGATCCCTACGACGGCAGCACGCACCTGCCCGACATCGTGCTGGTGAAGCCGATTTTTCATGCCGGCAAGTTGGCGGGCTTCTCGGTCGCGCTGGCGCACATGACCGACATCGGCGGGCGCATGCCCGGCGGCAACGCCAGTGACTCCACGGAAATTTATCAGGAAGGGCTGCGCATCCCGCCTTCACGCCTGTGGCGTGAAGGCGAGCCCGATGAATCGATGTTCCGGCTGATCGAACGCAACGTCCGCGTACCCGACAAGGTGCTGGGCGATATCCGCTCGCTGGTGGCGGCCTGCGTGGTGGGCGAGCGGGAAATGATCAAGTTGATCGACCGCTACGGCCCGGAGCCCTTCGAGCAGTACTGCCGCGACCTCCTCGACTACACGGAGCGTTTCACCCGCGCCGAAATCGCGAAGCTGCCCAAGGGCACGTGGACCTTTGTCGACTATCTCGACGGCGATGGCCTCGACCCCGGCGCCATTCGCATCGAGGCCGCGGTCACCATCCGCGCCGACAGCATGACCATCGACCTCACCGGTTCGGCGCCGCAGGTACGCGGCGCGATCAACTGCGTCTATCCGTTCACGCTGTCCACGGCGCTGGCGTGCGTGCGCTCCATCGTCGACCTGTCGATCCCCAACAACGCCGGCTACTTCCGGCCCATCGACGTGATCGCGCCCGAGGGCACGGTCGTCAATCCGCGGATGCCGGCGGCGGTGGCCGCACGTGGCATCACCGGCATCCGCATCGCCGACGCGATCTTCGGCGCGCTGGCGCAAGCCGTTCCCGATGTGCTGCCCGCTTGCGGCTCCAATGCGCCCGACGTCGGCGTCTCCTTCGGCGGCCTTGACGAGAACGGCGAGCCGAGCGTGTATCTCGAGTTCCTGCTCGCCTCGTGGGGCGGCGGCCCCGATCGCGACGGCATGGATGCATGCACCGGCACGCTGGTCAACTATTCCAACGCACCGGCGGAGATGATCGAAGCGGATCAACCCATTGTCATCGAGCGCTATGCGATGGTGCCGGACTCGGGCGGCCCGGGCCGCTTCCGCGGCGGTCTGGCGCTGGAGCGCCACCTGCGCTTCAAGGCCGACAACGCCACGCTGCAGATCCGCTCCGATCGCCGCGACCATCCGCCGTACGGCTTGCAGGGCGGCCAGTGTGGCGCGCCGTCGAACGTGAGCATCATGCGCGCCGACGGCACCGACGAGGCATGTCGCGCCAAGTTCCTCACCACCGTCAATCGTGGCGATGTGCTGCGCGTGCGGCTGGCCGGTGGCGGCGGCCATGGCAAGGCAATGCAGCGCGATGTTGCGGCGGTGTTGCGCGACGTGATCGAGGAAAAAATGTCCGCGAGCCACGCCCGCGATGCTTACGGCGTTGAATTTGCCGGTGTACCGCTGGCGGTGGATATGGCGGCAACCGCGGCGCGGCGCGCGCGGATGCAGGCGGCTGCCGAGGCGAACGACGCTGTCTTGTCTCGCGAGTAGAACGCCCAGTCCATCCGGAACACCGTGCTGGCGGCGAACGAACACTCGTCGGCCACCCCGGTCTACGCGCCACTCACGCGGATCCACGGCGGTTTCATCAGCGTTTCCGCCGCGACGATCTTGATGGCGTAGTTGGCAAATACGCGCACCGACTTGGCGTCACCCTGGTGCTTCACTCCTGCGCTCATGGCAGGTTCAAGTGCAGCGCAAGATACGGTGCGAATTCCTGGCCAGTGGCCTCAATAGTGCGGATCACGCCAAGATCCGCGAGTTGCGTCACGGCCAGCCCCGGAAACCCGCACGGATCGATGTCGGCAAACGGCGCCAGGTCCATCGCCACATTGATGGCCAGCCCATGGTACGTGCACCCGCGGCGAACCTTGAGGCCCAACGCCGCAATCTTCGCCTCGACGCCGTCGCGGTCGACATAGACCCCCGGCGCCGCCAGCTTTCCATAGGCGGAAATGCCAATGGAATCAAGCCATTCCACCACCGCGGCTTCCAGCCTTCGCACCATGTCGCGGATGCCGTAGCGTCGGCGCCGCATGTCGACCAGCGTGTACGCGATGAGTTGCCCGGGCCCGTGGTACGTCACCTGCCCGCCGCGATCGACCTTGACGATCGGAATGCCGTTGTCGCGCAGCACATGCTCGCGCCGGCCGGCGAGCCCCAGCGTGTAGATCGGCGGATGCTCGGTCAGCCAGATTTCGTCCGCCGCCTCCGCGTCGCGCGCCGCCGTGAAGTCCTGCATGGCCCGCCACGTGGCCATGTAGTCGGTGGGGCCGAGCGCGCGAACGACGAAGCCGGGGCCCCGGTCGACCGAAGTTTCGTGCAATGTCACAACACCATCTTCACCATCGGATGCGCGACCAGCTCGCGATAGAGATCGTCGAGTTGCGCGCGCGACGTGGCATTGATCGTGGCGGTGAACGAAAGCCAGTTGCCTTCCTTGGACGAGCGCATTTCCAAAGCGGCCGGATCGAAATCGGGCGCGTGCCTGCACACCACATCGGCCACCGCCTGCGCGAACCCGTCCTGCGTGCGGCCCATCACCTTGATCGGAAACGAGCACGGAAAGGTGAGCGGCGACTCGGGCTCCTCCGGCGGCGTGCCGGCAGGCTTGGGATCGTCTTGTGACATCGTGCTCTTTCGTGGCGAAGCGGATCAGGGCTTCGAATCGTACAGGTAGTCGCGCGTGAGCGGATGCGGCAGGCGGCCGTCCGGGTGCGGCTTGCCGGCGAGGATCTGCCACAGCGACAGCCAGCCGCGATCGAACGCGTGCGCGGAACCCGCCATGTAGATGCGCCAGATGCGAAAGCGTTCATCGCCGATCTCGGCTCTCGCCGCGTCGGCGTGCGCCTCGAGGCGATCGACCCAGCACCACAGCGTCTTCGCATAGTGCTCGCGCAGCGCCTCGGCATCGATGGGCTCCAGCCCCTGCCGGGCCATGCCTTCGATGACCTCCGCCACGTGCGTCAGCTCGCCGCCGGGAAACACGTAATCGTCGACGAATTCGCCGATGCCGCTGCCAAGGCTGTCGGTATCGAGCGAGTTATGCGTGATGCCGTGATTGAGCACGAGTCCGCCGGGCGCGAGGACGCGGTGGATCTTGCCGAAATACGCGGGAAAACGCTTGATGCCCACGTGTTCGAACATGCCCACGCTGGCGATCTTGTCGAACCGGGCATCGTCGGGCAGGTCGATGTAATCGCGCAATTCGACGCGGACGCGTCCGGTCAGGCCGCGTGCGGCGATCTCGCGCTGCACATGCTCGAGCTGGTTCTGCGACAGCGTGATGCCGGTGGCGTCCACGCCGTAGTTCTGTGCCGCATGGAACAGGAGCGCGCCCCAGCCGCAACCGATGTCGAGCATGCGCTCGCCCGGCGCCAGCCGCAGCTTGCGGCAGATATGGTCGAGCTTGTGCACCTGTGCCGCTTCCAGCGTTTCGCCGGCCGCATGGAAATAGGCGCAGGAGTAGACCATGCGCTCGTCGAGCCACATCCGATAGAACGCATTGGAGACATCGTAGTGGTGCGCGATGTTGCGGGTGTTGGCCCGGTGTTGCCGCACCAGGAGCTTCCAGCGTGTGCGCATGCTGTCGCGGCCATGCGCGACGGAACCCACCATCGCTTCGGTGATGTCGACAATGCGCCGCGCGCTGCCGGAGAAATCGATGTCGCCCTGCACGTACGCGCGGGCCAGCGAACCCATGGCCGGCGCCGCCAATGCGCGCATGCCCTTCCAGGTACGCGCCACGATGTCCACGGCAGGATGCGGCGACAACGGCACGCGCGCACCATCCGGCAGCACGAGCGTGACCGGGAGATCCCGGCCGCCGTACCGGTGCGTGATGATCCGTTGCAGCGCATGCGCCATCGTCTGGACCTTTGGCATGGAATGCCTGGGCGCCAGCGTCGGTATCGCTACGCCCTGCCTTCAAAGTGTAGCAAGTCGCGATCGGGTTGGGGAGGCGGCCGCGTGTTCAGCCGCCCTGCTTTGACTTCCCGCACCCGCCCCCCTACCATCGAAGCTTCCCTGCCGCCTGTGCGGCGACGCGGCACGGCCTGCGCCGTCACTCCATGCCCGCATCCCGACACGCGAACTCCTCTCCGCAAGCCTTCGACGCCCGCCAATTCCGCGACGCGCTGGCGCAGTTCGCCACCGGAGTCACGGTGATCTGCGCACGCGCCGCCGATGGCCGGCTGGTGGGCTTCACGGCGAACTCGTTCAACTCGGTGTCGCTCGATCCGC
>JANNYI010000017.1:0-9502 GCA_031410015.1 Betaproteobacteria bacterium
TGACGCTCACCGCGCCGGAGATGACGGTGCTGATCGGCGGCCTGCGCGTGCTCAACGCCAACGTCGGCCAGTCCGCGCACGGCGCGTTCACCAAGCGGCCCGAAACCCTGACCAACGATTTCTTCGTCAATCTTCTCGACATGCGCACCAAGTGGCAAAAGTCCGCCACCGCGGAAGGCGTGCTGGAAGGGCGCGATCGGGCAACGGGTGCCATCACGTGGACCGGCACGGTGGTCGATCTGGTCTTCGGCTCAAGCTCCCAGTTGCGCGCTCTTGCGGAGGTCTATGCGAGCAGCGACGCGCAGACGAAGTTCGTGCACGACTTCGCGGCGGCCTGGAACAAGGTGATGAACCTCGATCGTTTCGACCTGGCGTGATCCAGGAGGATGCGCGTCGGCCACGGTGGCCGACGCGCATTCGCTTGCGCCTCGGCCAAAGCGCTACGTCGCGAGGCAATCACCGCGCAATGACCAGCTCTCTCAATTCTTCGACAGTGCCGCGCGAGTGAACACGACGTCGTACTCGCTGCCGTTCGCCCGCTTGAAAGTGATCTTCTTCGGCATGCCGGGAACGAACTCCATGTGTTCCTTGAGCTTGGTTGCACTGCCGCCGGGGACAATCGCTTCCTGAACCCTGACCAGTTCGTCGCCGACGGCTACGCCAGCCGATTGCGCCTGCGAGTCCGCAACCACCTGCGTGACCGCGATCTTCGTGACGGTGGAACTGAAGAAGCCGTCGGTATAGACCTGCACCCCGAAGCCGATCTTTTTCTCCGGCGGCTGGGCAGCGGCGCCTTGCGTGAACATGAGTGCGAGCATGCAGATGGCGATAGCCGCGGGTCCGCGTGGACGGATGCAGGGCTTGATCAAGGCAGTCGAGTGCATGGTGATAGTAGTCCAGTGAGTTTGGTGGGCACTGCGCGTTACAGGGTCACGACGACTTTTCCTCGAGCGTGACCCCCTTCGATGTGCGCCAGTGCCATCGGGGTCTCGCGCAGCGGATAGGTCCGGTCGATGACCGGTGTCAGTTTGCCGGCCTCGACGAGATCCTTCAGGACGACCAGGTCGCCATGATTGGGCATCGACAGATATCGGCGCAAACGATGGCCGACGAAGGGGGCCAGTACCAGCGGCTTGACGAGACGAACGTACAGCTCGATGCCCTGCGCACCCGAGCCGCTGTTGAGAATGAGCATGCCCGTGGGCGCGAGCGCCCGCCTGCAGTCCGCCAGCGAGCGGTTCTCGAGATTGTCGAGGATCAGGTCGTAGGACGGCGCACCGCTGGTGAAGTCTTGCCGGGTGTAGTCGATGACGTGGTCTGCCCCCAGCGCTCGCAGCAGGTCGACGTTCCTGGTACTGCACACGCCGGTCACCTCGGCGCCGAATGCCTTCGCAATCTGCACGGCGAAGCTGCCCACGCCACCGGCAGCCGCGTTGATCAGCACGCGCTGCCCTGGTTGAACCTTGCCGGCATCGCGCAGTGCATGCAGTGCCGCAAGGGCGGAGGTCGGCAGCGCCGCCGCCTGCACGAACGTGAGATTGGCCGGCATCAGCGCAAGCCGGTCATCTGCCGCCGCCACGTAATCAGCGCACGTGCCATGATTCGTGCCGAACACCGCATCGCCGGGCTTGAACCGTGTCACCCGGTTGCCGACCGCCTCGACAACGCCCGCCAGGTCAAAACCCGGGACACCGTGCCTGGGTTTGAGCAATCCCGAGACCAGCCGCATCCCCAAAGGCGCACCGTGCACGCCAAAACAGTCGCCGACATGGAGGCCTGCGGCGCGCACGCGAACCAGAACCTGATGCGCGGCCGGCACCGGCTTGTCGATGGTCCTCAGTTCAAGCAGGTCGAATGACCCGTAGCGGTCCTGGACCATCGCCTGCATCGTGCGCCGGGCGGGCTCGGCGGCACGCGCCAGGGCCATCGGCGGCGAGGTTGGCGTTGCGGCGTGTCTGGCATTGGTATTCATGGTTTTCGGCCTGTGTCCGGGATGCATCGAAAATTGATTACAGTGTAAGCTTACATTGTAATCTATAATTGTTCAAGACAATCCTCGATCGAGGCGACTTCGCCGCTTCGCAGGCGCCGATGCAGCGCTGACCCCACGGCAGGACGAGACCCATGGCAAAGAAGGCAATCCCCCTACCGGCACCGCGCGCCGCGCTGAGCAAGGAACGCGTGCTGGGCGCCGCTGTCGTGCTTGCCGACAGGATCGGTATCGCGTCGCTGTCCATGCGCAAGCTGGGCGAGGCACTCGACGTCGAGGCGATGTCGCTGTACCGGCACGTGGCGAACAAGGACGCCATCCTCGACGGCATCGTCGACATCGTTGCTGCCGAGTTCGAGGCGCCACGTCTGCGCGGCATTTGGAAGACCGCGATGCGGCGGCGCTCGATTTCGGCGCACCTGGCATTGATGCGCCACCCCTGGGCAACGATGCTGGTCGTGTCGCGGGCCAACGTCGGCCCGGCGATGCTGCGCTATGTCGATGCCACGATCGGTTGCCTGCGCGAAGCGGGCTTTTCGTACGTGATGGCCGACCACGCGTGGAACGCGCTCGACAGCTACGTCTACGGCTTCACGCTGCAGAAACTCAACTTCCCCTTCGCGCCAGACGAGTACGCAACCATGGCGAAGGCCTTCCTGCCGATGATCCCCGCTGACCGGTTCCCGTATCTCAACGGCATGTCGCAGCAGGTGATCGATGGTCATCATGATGGCCTGCACGAACTCGGGTTCGGGCTGGACCTCATCCTCGAGGGGCTCGACAGACTCCGGCGCGAAGGGCCACCGACCAGTTGATGCGGTCGCCGCGAGTCCCGATGGTGGCGGCTGGGAACGGTCCGTTCGCCAGGAACGCAAAATCAGGTCAAACTGAAGGCGAATTCAATCTTACGTTCACAGGAGATCAGGCATGACCCACGCGTCGATGTTGAAGGCAAGACGGCAGCACCAGAAGACCAGGAAACTTCTCGATAACGCCGAGAAGCAGGCCAAGCTCCTCGCCAAGCAGGCGCTGGCAGGGCCGGTGGTGAAGAAGGAAAAGGTCAAGAAGGAAAAAGTGAAGAAGGAAAAGGTCCTCACGGCAAAGGTGAAGAAGGTGAAGCTCACCGCCGAGGAACTTGGCCGGCAGGAAAAGAAGAAGAGCACCGCGGCCACCGGGAAAAAGGGCTAGGTCCAGCCGCTTTTCGACGTGGAGCCGGGCCGGCCTTTCATGGCCGCGCACGGCTTTGTGCCGGCGTATCGGATCGACGGTCGCGCCGCGCGAGCGCCTGGCTGCCAACAGCAATGACCAGCGCAACGACCACCAGCGCCCCCGCGACGGCGAACGTGACCCGCATGCCGGTGACAACAGCCTGCGTGCCTGTCGGTGCCAAGGCGCCCGCACGCGATGCGAAGGCGAACACCGCGCCCATCGCGGATGCGCCGGTGATGAGGCCGAGATTCCGCGACAGGGTGAGCATCCCGGCGATGACGCCGCGCTGATCCGCGGCCACATCCGTCATCACGGCGGTGTTGTTGGCCGCCTGGAACAGCGCGTAGCTGGCGGTGATGATCGCGATGGGAATCACGAAGCCCGCGCTGCCCAGCGTGGCCGGCGCCGCGCTCAAGGCCGCGCATCCGAGCGCCATCCCGGCAAGGCCGCCGACGGTCATCCGTTGCGCGCCCATGCGGTCCACGAGGCGACCCGCGGGCACGCCGGCAAGTGCGGCCACCACCGGCCCCACGGACATCAGCACGCCGACCAGCGCCGTGTCGAGGCCCAGCCCACGCGCGAGATGGAACGGACCCACCACCAGCGTGGCCATCAGCACCGTCGACACGAGCGCGCTCATGGCGAGGCTTGCGCTCAGCGCGCGGTGCCGGAACATCGCCAGGCGCAGCAGCGGTGACTCGGCGCGCGCTTCGGCCAGCACGAAGAGCCCGGCACCAAGGGCCGCGGCACCGAGCAACGCCACGTTGACCAGGCCGAAACTGCCGCGCCCCATCGTCATCGCGAGTGCATACGCGGCAAGCGTCAGCGCCAGCAACACCGTGCCGAGATGGTCGAAGCGGGCCGGCTCCGCCGTCGCCGTGGTCCGGACGGCGGGCAGGTAACGCAACGCCAGGACCAGCGCCAGCACCCCCAGCGGCACGTTGACGAGGAAGATCGCCTGCCAGCCGAAGCCGGCAATCAGAACGCCACCGAGCGTGGGACCGAGTGCGGTGCCCACCGCGGACATCGTTCCGAGCAGCCCCATCGCGCGGCCGATCCCTGCCTTGGGCACGGCTTCGCCGACAAACGCCATCGTGAGCGCCATCATGACGGCCGCGCCGAGGCCCTGCGCGGCGCGCGCGGCCAGCAAGAGCGCGAGCGTCGGCGCGACCGCGCACAGGATCGAGGCCACCGTGAACAGGACGATGCCGGCCAGCAGCAGGCGCCGCCGGCCCGTGATGTCGCCCAGCCGCCCGACGCTGACGATCAAGGTCGTGGTGGCCAGCAGGTAGGCCAGCACGACCCACTGGACCTGCGCAATGGAGACAGCGAACGTCAGCGCCAGCGTCGGCAGGGCCACGATGGCGATGCTGGTGCCGAGCGAAGGCAGCACCATGCACAGCGCCAGGCTGGCCAGCACCCAACCCTCGGCCGGCCTGCGCTCGGCGCTTCCCATTGCCACGGCATCGCTTGCTGAATGACTCACATCGACTCCGTCGGTCGGGCGACTCCGGTATTGGAGACACCATCAAGATAGGCGCTTGCGATCCATAGCGGAAGGCGCATCATTTGCACTCAATAGATGCATGCGACGCCTTATCTCAACCACCACCCCGGAACGACACCATGGCCCGACCCGACCTCAACATGCAGTTAGCGCCGGACGCGCCGCTCGCGCAAGGCAGCGTGGCGCGCGCGGCGCGGCGGCTGCAGCTGAGCCCCTCGGCGATGAGCCGGGCGCTGGCGCGCCTGCGCGAGGCCACCGGCGACCCGCTGCTGGTGCGGGCGGGGCGCGGCCTGGTGCCGTCGCCGCGCGCGCTCGAACTGCGCGAGCGGGTGCGGCAACTCGTGCATGACGCGGAAGCGGCGCTGCGGCCCGCCAGGGCGCTCAACCTCGCCCAGCTCGAGCGCACCTTCACGCTGCGGACCAGCGAAGGCTTCGTCGAGAACTTCGGGGCAAGGCTTCTCTCGCGCATCGGCGCCGACGCGCCTCACGTACGCCTGCGCTTCGTGCCCAAGCTCGACCGCGACAGCACGCAGCTGCGCGAGGGCACCGTCGATCTGGAAACCGGCGTGGTGGGCAAATCCACCGGGCCGGAAGTGCGCGTACAGGCGCTGTTCGTCGACCGCTTCGTCGGCGTCGTGCGTGCCGGGCACCCGCTCGGCAAGGGCAGGATCACGCTCGCCCGTTACGCCGCCGCCGGGCACATCCGGATCGCGCGGCCCGGCAGCGGCAAGGGCCCCATCGACGATGCGCTGGCGCCACTCGGACTGGAGCGCGCCATTGCCACGACCGTTGGCGGCTTCGCGGCCGCGCTGGCATTGGCGCGCGCCTCCGACCTCGTGGCCAGCGTGCCCGAGCGGCACACCGGCGACCTGCGCGCGGGCATGCACAGCTTTACCCTACCCATGCCGATCGCGCCCATCACCGTGTCCATGCTGTGGCATCCGCGGATGGACGGCGATGCCGCGCATCGCTGGCTG
Source organism: Betaproteobacteria bacterium (assembly GCA_031410015.1). GTDB lineage: Bacteria > Pseudomonadota > Gammaproteobacteria > Burkholderiales > Casimicrobiaceae > VBCG01. The sequence goes on from JANNYI010000017.1 coordinate 5,684, forward strand.
CGCGGCTGTGTGCGCGACGCGTGCGCAGTACCGAAGCAGGCTTCAGGTCGGCGTTAGATACGTTCGCGGAAAGCCCATCGCATCAACGATGGCCTGGTAGCGCGGGTTACCGGCGAGCTCAGGGCACAACAGCGGCAGGCACGGTGCGTAGACCATGTTGGGCGTACGGTCCGCGAAGGCCTTCTCGTACCAGCGCACCGACTCGTCCATTTCGCCCAGGGCGCCATGGATTTGCGCGAACGTCACCGGGTCGACGTACTGCTTCGCTTCCAACGCGTGGAGTTGATCGAGCTTGGCCCGTGCGCGCGCGACGTCCCCGCAGAGGGCGTAGGTGACACCCAGCCATGACCACGACAGCGGCGCCGCGCCGCCGGCAATGCGTCGCTCGCCGATTTCGGCCTGCGCCAGGGCCCCCGTGCAATTCTTCTGCAGGGCCAGCGTGCGCGCCAGCTTGATGTAGCCCCACGTCCAGTTGGGATTGATGTCGATCGCACGCCGGAATCCTGCGGCGGCTTGCTCGTAGTCGCCCTGCGCCATGTGGATGATCGCAAGGTTATGGATGGGCCCCACGGCGAGGGGATCAAGCGCGATCGCTTCGCGCGTGCGGGCGGTCGCCTGTTCGAAGCTCCCGATCGACATCAGGTAGCCGCCATATTCCTCGTTGGCAGCGTGGCTGCCCGGGTTCAGTTCGAGCGCGCGCTGCAGCGCGGCCGCCGCACCTGCCCAGTCCCACTCGAAGTAGAACCGCACCAGGCCCTGCACCATGTGGGCCTCGGCCAGATCCGGATCGAGTTCCAGTGCGCGGGTGACCGCGGCCCGGGCCTTGTCCACGAAGCTGGCGCGATCGGCGGCGCGGAGGTGGGCCTGCGTGGTGAATGCCTCGGCCAGACCTGCATAGGCCATCGCGTAATCGGGCGCGCGGTCGACGGCCTGCTGGAAAAAGTCGACACCCTTGTCCATCTCCTGTTGGTTGCCGCGCAGGTAACCGCGGCCCATCAGATAGAGGCGCCAGGCTTCCGGATTGTGAGTGCGGCTGGCCACTGCGGCCTGCACGTCCGCCTTGGCGCCAGCGCTGGCTGCGGCCCCCTTGTCCTCGCCCAGCAGCGCGGCGCGCAGCTCCTTCACCACCGCCTGCGCGATGTCGTCCTGCACTGCGAAAATGTCATCCAGTTCACGGTCGTAGGTCTGCGACCACAGGTGGGAGTCGGTGGCCACCTCGATCAGCTGCGCGGTGATGCGCACGCGCGCGCCGGACTTGCGGACGCTGCCTTCGAGGATGGTGGCCACGTTGAGCTTCTGCGCCACCGTCGGGATGTCGATGTCCTTGCCCTTGAAGTAGAACGCCGACGTGCGCGAGACCACGCGCAATCCGCGAATCCGGGCGAGGACGTTCAGCAATTCCTCCGAGAGGCCATCCGCGAAGTATTCGTTCTCCACGTCCTGGCTCATGTTGACGAAGGGCAGCACCGCAATCGACGGCGCGTCCTTGTCCAGCGGCGCGCTCAGCGACTTGAGCGGTGGAAAGGTTTGCGGCAGTTCGGGATGGCACAGCTGGTACACCGTTTCGCGGCGGGCGATGTCCTTCAAGCCATGTTCGCCCAGCGGCTTCACACTGGTCTGCAGCGGGAGATGGTCGCGGCACAGGTCATGCATCGAACCCGACAGCAGCGTCTGGCCGCCGTGTCCCGCTGCAAGCAATCGCGCGACGCGATTGAGCGGCGAACCGAAGTAGTCGCCGTCGCGCACTTCGACCGCGCCGATGTGCAACGCCATCCGCACGCGCAGTTGAACAGGTTCGGGCCAGCGCTCGGCATGCAGCGCACGCTGCGCGTCCAGCGCCGCGGCGACACCGTCCGCCGCCGTGTGGAATACTGCGCAGAACGCGTCGCCGACGGTCTTGAACACATGTCCGCCGCGCCCGACAATCGCATGGCGCACCAACGCGTCGTGCCGCGCCAGCGCCACGCGCATCGCCTGCTCCTGCGTCTCCCACAGGCGCGTGCTGCCCTCGATGTCGGTGAAGAGCAGCGTGACGGTGCCGGTGGGCAGCGACGCAGAGGCACTGACGGGTACGTTCGGAGTCATCGGCCGAAGCATATCTCCAGCAGCAACGCGATGCGGCTGCGGTGGCGCGTGCCGTGGAATTTCTCCGCGATCGCGGCCTCCACGGCCCCGCATCCCTCGTGTCCCAGGATCACGAACAGGGGCGTGTGCAGGTGGGTGGTCACAATGCGCGGTTTCCCTTGCGAGGCAGCTGCGTCGGATGATAACCGGCCCTGCGGTGCAGTTCGACGCACCAATCTTGAGCGCGCCATTGCGCTGGACGCGGATCCCCGTCCATCCGGGCCCGCTCCCGTCCATCCGCGCCCGCTTCCTGAACGGCGGGGCCCTTAACTATAATGCCCGCTGGACGGCGAACACAAAGAGAGCGTTGGACATGAAAAGGCAAACCATCGTCGGCTTGATCGCCGCGCTGACCACGGGAACCGTAGTGCTTGCCGCGGCTGCGGCCGAGGGCGACAACCGCGCTCGTTTCTGGCCCAAGCTCAAGGGCGACCCCGTGGTGACGGAATGGTATTCGGACATTCCGTGGCGGCAAAAGCTGGGCACGTATCAGGGTAACAAGATCGATATTGCGATTGTCCTCCCCTATGACGTGCTGAGGCCCGATGCAAAGCTGGCGTGCGCGAACCCGGAGGCGGATCCGGTCACGCGTGTGAAGCCTCCGCCGCTCACGGAAGAGCAATGCATGATCGAGATCGGCGTCACCAACGTCATGGGCACCTATCGAACCGATACCCCGTACGACTCCGACGATGCAAGGGGCAAGGGAGGCACCTACTGCAAGGATTCCGGCGACCCGAAGGACACCAAGCTTCCGTGTACCGAAGTCAAGCTGGAGCTGTCCAATTGGTGGGCGCAGCCCCCGGGTAAAACACTGCCCTTCAATACCAACACCCTGAACCAGCAGGCCTTTGGCGTTGAAAGCGGAGAACACCTCACTGGCTTCGTGTTCACTGAAGCGTCTGTCTACGCGCCGCAAATGCCCTGGTACATGTCTCACTACTGTGATTCACGGTGGAGCGGGGATTCGCAGGATCCGGTGTGCTACGGCGACTATCTTTCCCCAATGAATGCCGCGTTCAACCCCAACGCTCCGCCCGGGGTACCCGCCCGCGAATGGCCAGCAGGCAAGGCATTTTCGGTCTACCCATCCGCGGCCGCTCCCGCGCCAGGCAACCACTGCAAAGATGGATTGAAGACGTGCACGATTGCCTTGGCAGGATTCGACCTTTCTCCACTTCCGCTTGCCCCTCCCCCTCCACCTCCACCTAAACCTCCGACTCCACCGCCACCGCCGCCCCCGGGGGGCACTCCGGCGGGCCTCCAGTACCAACCGTGGAACGACTACCTGATCCGGTGGTTCAACCGCGCGCTGGCCGCCTTTCCCGGCCAGGTCACCCCCGCCGAGAAGGAGCGTCACTTTGCGTGGATCACCAAGGCCGTCACGTGGGAAGACTTTGTACATCCCCAGGCCCTGTACAACCCATTCCAGGGCGTGTTCACGCCTACGGAGAGGAGCACCGGTTGCGACATCACCTTCGATGGAAATAACGGTTGCGGCAATACCGGCGACCAGTTCGCCGCGAATTTCCGGTACCCGGGACAGTGCTCGCTCGACGACCTGACCGGGGCGGCCGGAGCGGACCTGACCTCGGTCGCGAAGCTGCGCCAGTGCAGCCTCGCCTACGAGATTCACCCCAATGGCTTCAAATGGCAGTGGCTTAAAACGGACCCGTCGGGAAAGGACTATGGGGG
>JANNYI010000018.1:0-4933 GCA_031410015.1 Betaproteobacteria bacterium
CGCGACCCCCGGAGTGTGTGTGCCGATGTGTATGCCGATGGTGATCCCGACGAAGATCAGCAGCAGCGTCATCCAGGCGCCGAGCTGACGGCCGACGAAATAGTCGCGCTTGGCGATCGGCGCCGAGAAGAAGAAGTGAAAGGTGCCGTATTCGTAATCCTGCTGCACGGCGCGGCCGACGACCGAGCCGATGACGGTGACGCCCAGGAAGCTGAGCAACCCGATGCCGATGGCAATCGCGTAGGTGCCGTTGATGAGGATCTTGTCGCCGCCGAAGTTCACCGTGGCGCTGCCGAGCGCCCCACCCGCCGCCGCCATCCAGAAGCCCGCCAGCGTGCCGAAGACGACGAAGTAGACGTACGTCGAGATCATCCGCAACCGCCGGACGAAATCGAACCATGCAATGGCGAGCATGGTCATGGGTTCAGGCCGCGTGCGCCAGCGGTGCGCCGAGATGGCCGGCGATGGCGCAGAAGTAGACGTCCTCGAGATCCTGCTGCGCCAGTTCGAAGCCCGGCGCCGGTGCGCAGGTGCCGTAGGCCCGCACCACCGTCTGGCCGCCCTGCAGCCTGGTCGAGACCACCTGCACCTGGTGCCTGAGCGCTTCCGCCTCGGCTTTGGTGACCACCTTGCGCCATATCCGCTGGTGCAGGCCCGCGACCAGTGCATCGGGCTCGCCGGTGAGCAACAACCTGCCGGCGTTGATCACCGCGAGGTTGGCGCACAGGTCGGCCACGTCGCTGACGATATGCGTCGACAGGATCACCACGACATCGGATGCAATGTCGGCCAGCAGATTATGGAAGCGTACCCGCTCCTCGGGATCTAGCCCGGCAGTGGGTTCGTCCACGATCACGAGCTTGGGGTTGCCGAGCAGCGCCTGCGCGATACCGAAGCGCTGGCGCATGCCGCCGGAGAAGCCGCCCAGCTTCTGCTTGCGCACCGCGTGCAGGTTGACCCGCTGCAGCAGCGCGTCGACGGTGGCGCGGCGTGCCTTGCCGTCCACCAGTCCCTTCAACCGCGCGAAATGATCGAGCAGTTCGACGGCGGAAACCTTGGGATACACGCCGAAGTCCTGCGGCAGGTAGCCCAGCAACGCGCGCACCCGGTCCGGTTGCCGCAGGATGTCGATATCGCCCAGCGTCGCGGTGCCGGAGTCCGCACTCTGCAGCGTGGCCAGTGTGCGCATCAGCGTCGATTTGCCGGCCCCGTTGGGGCCGAGCAATCCGAACATCCCGGGCGGGACCGACAGCGAGACGTTGTCGAGGGCGAGTACGCCATTGGCGTAGCGTTTGGACAGATTGCGGATTTCGAGCGGCATGGGGCCTCGGCAGGAGGGAGCGCAGGGTCGGCATTTGGATGCGGCTGGAACAAGGATCGGATTCAACGCCTAAGGCCGATTCCGGATCGCGCCGGATTATCGCGGTCGCGCAGGCCGCGCGACAATGCGGCGCGACGAGCGCGCGTTCTCGCGCCGCGGAACGCGCCTTCGACACGACGACCGCCGGCGCTAGCCCGGTACGCGTCCAAATCCGGGCAGCTTCAGTGCCGGATCGCGGACGTCGACCCCGGTGACGAGTCCCAGCACGTTCACCTCGATGCCTTCGTCCCACCCCGCCAGCACGCCCAGCAATCCGAACATCGACAACTGAATGCCGGTGTGGCTGGGCGTCCAGCCGACGATGCCGTCCAGCGCCACGAAATCCTTGCCCAGCGCCGTCGACGGCATCGCGAGCCGGAGCGCCGGAATTTCGCGCCCGAGGTGCGCGACGAACGTGTTGCTGTTGGGTCCGGGCCACGCGCGATAGGTGGTCGGCCACGGATAGCTCGCGACGGCCTGCGGCAGGCGCGCAATGACCGCTTCGGCCTGCGGGCCCCGCAGGTCGCGGATCAGGCGCGCGGGAGCGCCGAACCACTCGGCGTCCGGCGCGCGCTGGTCGGATTCGATGACCACCGAGCGGCCGCCGCCACCGTACCAGCCGATGACTTCGTGCCGCACGTAATGGTCAGCCCCGGCGGTCTTCACCGCCAGCCACGTGTGGTCGGCGAACGCGCCGCGCCACGCGAAGGCGCGACTGGCGTAGACCTGCACCACAGCCTCCGGATGCGTCGCCGGATCCGGCGCCTGCCCGGAGGAGCGATGGGTGGCGGTGCGCCAGTCGCTCGGCGGATCCGCGCGCGCCACGGCCAGCTTGAGGAGCGGCCCGGCGAGCAGGAGCGTCAGCAGCAACGCCAGCCACACGCTCATGCGCAGCGCCTTGCTGGAACCCATCGATCCCATCCCGGGGTCACGCGGCCGCACGCGCGCCGCGGTGGATGTTGGGCAGCAACTGCGCAAGCTCCGGGCCACCGACGAGCTGGATGCGCTTCTCCGCCGCGAATTTGCGCGCGTTGTCCGAAACCTCGCCGATGGCGATGTAGATGCAGCCATGCACCTCGCGCGCGTCCCTGGCGGCGATGAGGTCCCGCAGCGGCTCGATGCCGGTGCGCGCCACCTTCCAGCGCTTGCCGCTCACCAGCGACGTGCGCATGTCCTTGGTCACTTCGAAATCGGCCGCGGCATGCTGCACCCGGCGCACTTCGTAGCCATTGCTGCGGTACCCGTCCTCGACCACCGTGGCGAAGTCGGGCCACGTCATCGTGCGCACGGCGTCCAGCGTCCGGTCGACGCGCCCCGTCGACGGCCGCTGCAGCTGCCTCCAGAGCGCCATGCCGGCGATCACCATGAACGGCAGGCCCATCGCAACACCATAGATCCGGTAGGCCTCCGGCAACAGCATCATGGCCACCGCCACAACGCCGGCCGCGACGGCCGCACTGATCAGCCACGATGACCTCAGCAGAACCGCGAACAGCGAATTCTCGGCCATCTTGAATTCAGGAATTTTCACGCGCTTGCCTCGCCTCATGCAGGGGAACCACCCGCAAGTATAGGCGACCGGGCGGCCACCGGCCGCCGCCGCGGCATCCCGGTGCTGCGATGCGGTATAATGCGGTTCGCGGCGTTTGTTCCAGTCCCCTTGCCGCAGTCGATTCCGACTTCCGCCGTACCTCCCGTTTGGCTGTGACTGGCCGCTCCCCTGAGGGGTGGATGGCCGAGCAACCATTCGAAAGCTGTCATGTCCTTCTCCAAACTCGGGCTTTCCGAAGCCCTGCTGCGTGCGGTCGCCGATCAGGGCTACACGACCCCCACCCCCATCCAGGCCCAGGCGATTCCCGCCGTGCTCGAAGGCGTGGATCTGCTGGCCGGCGCGCAAACCGGCACCGGCAAGACCGCAGGCTTCGTGCTGCCGATGCTGCAGCGCCTGTCCACCCGGCCCTCACCCTATGCGCAGCAAGTGCGCAAGCCGCTGCGCGCGCTGATCCTGACGCCCACCCGCGAACTCGCGGCGCAGGTCGAGGAATCGATCCGCCTGTACGGCAAGCATCTCAACCTCTCGTCGATGGTGCTGTTCGGCGGCGTGAGCCTCGGGCCGCAGACATCGCAACTGAAGCGCGGCGTGGACATCCTCGTCGCCACCCCCGGCCGCCTGCTCGATCACCAGGGCCAGGGCAACGTCAATTTCTCGCACATCGAGTGCTTTGTGCTCGATGAGGCCGACCGCATGCTCGACATGGGCTTCATTCCCGACGTCAAGCGCGTGATGGCGCTGCTGCCGAAGAAGCGGCAGAACCTCCTGTTCTCCGCCACGTTCTCCGACGAGATTAAGGCGCTGGCCGCCAAGCTGCTCGACAATCCGCGCGTGATCGAAGTCACGCCGCGCAATTCCACCGTCGATGCGATCGCGCAGCGCGTGCATCCGGTCAACCGCGAGCAGAAGGCGCAGGTGCTGGCCTGGCTCATCGGCACGCAGCGCTGGAAACAGGTGCTGGTGTTCACCCGCACCAAGCACGGCGCCGACAAGCTCGTGAAATCATTGCACGCTGACGGCATCGGCGCGGTCGCCCTGCACGGCAACAAGAGCCAGAACGCGCGCACGCGCGCCCTGGCCGATTTCAAGTGCGGTGAAGTCGAGGTGATGGTCGCCACCGACATCGCCGCACGCGGCATCGACATCGACCAGCTGCCGCACGTCGTCAACTACGACCTGCCCAACGTGCCTGAAGACTACGTGCACCGGATCGGCCGCACCGGCCGCGCCGGCAACGACGGCGAGGCGATTTCGCTCGTCTGCGTGGACGAGCACGTCTTCCTGCGCGACATCGAGCGCCTGATCAAGCGGACCATTCCGAAGGAAACGCTGCCCGGCTTCGAGCCGGATCCCAACGCGGTGGCGCAGACGGTGTTCGCGCAGCGTGGGCAACGCCAGGGTCAGGGGCGCCCCGGTGGCGGCGCGCCGCGGCATGGCCAGGCGACCGCACGCGATGGTCGCAACGGCAACGGCGGCGGCAATGCGCGCGGATCGAACGGAAGCGCGCGCAAGCCGACGGGCTCAGTCCCGGCGCAGGCGCGCAGTCATCACGCGGCCCCGCGCGGCACGGCGGCGGCACCGCGCAGTGCGGCGTCGACGCCGTCCCATGCCCGCGGCCACGCTGCGCCTGCCGCAACGTCGCCGCCGCGCAGTCATGGCAACGGCGCCGCGCAAACGCGCAGCGCACCGCGCCAGGGCGGGAGCGGCGCGGCATTGCTGAGCCGCGCGCGGGTGCGTACGGCGGGCTGAGCGCCGACAGAACCGCCCTGCCGCAGCGCCTGCTGATTGACCTGTAGGCGAGGATTCAGCCTCGCTGGCTCAACGGTGCCACAAACCCGCGCGGCTGAAGCCTCGCCTACAGCGCGTCGTGCGGCTACAGGGGATCGTTACGTCAGCCGCCTCTGCAACTCGGGTGGCGTCGAAAACGACTTGCGAAACTCGTCGCCGGATCCGGCCAGCTTCACGCCCGCCCGTTTGATCGCGCCGTCGTCCACCTTGGACAGCGGCGTGTACTGCGGGTG
>JANNYI010000019.1:0-4184 GCA_031410015.1 Betaproteobacteria bacterium
CCCTGGGCGACCGCGTCTCCGACCTGACCAAGCGCTTCAACGAATCGCAGAAGGATTACAAAGTCGTGCCCGTGTTCAAGGGCACGTACCCGGAGTCGATGGCGGCCACCGTCGCGGCCACCCGCGCCGGCAACCCGCCGCACGTGGTGCAGGTGTTCGAGGTGGGCACCGCGACGATGATGGCCTCGGGCAAGGCAATCAAGCCGGCCTACGAGGTGATGGCCGAGGCCGGCGAAAAATTCGACCCGAAGAGCTTCATTCCGGCGGTGGCGGGGTATTACTCGCTGCCGGACGGGCGGATGCTGTCATTCCCGTTCAACAGCTCGACGCCGGTGTTCTACTTCAACAAGGACGCGTTCGTGAAGGCGGGCATCGACCCCAACCAGCCGCCGAAGACCTGGCCGGCGGTCATGGCCGCTGCCGCCAAGCTCAAGGTTTCGGGCGAGAAGTGCAGCTACACGACGGGCTGGCCCTCGTGGGTGCAGTTCGAGACCTTCAGCGCATGGCACGACCTGCCCTTTGCCAGCCAGCAGAACGGCTTTGCCGGCAAGGACCCCAAGCTCCTCATTGCCAATCCGTTGCAGGTCAAGCATGTGCAGAACCTGATGGACTGGTCGAAGAAGGGCTACTTCACGTACGGCGGCCGCACCAACGAGGCCGAGTCGAAGTTCGCCAGCGGCGAATGCGCGATGCTCACATCCAGCTCCGCCGCCTACGCCAACATCAAGCGCAACGCCAAGTTCGGGTTCGGCATCTCCACCATTCCGTACTATCCCGATGCCGCGGGCGCGCCGCAGAACACGATCATCGGCGGCGCGTCGCTGTGGGTGATGAACGGCAAGAAGCCCGCGGAGTACAAGGGCATCGCCAAATTCTTCTCGTTCCTGTCGTCGCCCGAGATCCAGGCGCAGTGGCATCAGGAGACCGGCTACCTGCCGATCACGATGGCGGCCTACGAAATCACGAAGAAGTCGGGCTTCTATGAAAAGAACCCGGGTACCAACGTGTCGGTCGAGCAGATGATCGTGAAGACGACCAAGAACTCGCGCGGCGTGCGCATCGGCAACTTCGTGCAGGTGCGCGACGTGATCCAGGAGGAGCTCGAGGCGGCGCTGGCCGGCAAGAAGACGGCACAGGAAGCGGTCGACACCGCGACCAAGCGCGGCAACGAGTTGATCGACCGTTTCGCGAAGGCGCAGAAGGGCTGACACGCAGCCGCTGCGGCGGAACAAGGCGTCCTGCCCACGTGGCCGGGCGCCTTTTTTCCGCCACGGCGCCGCAGCGCGTGACCTCTGACCTCGGGCCATGGAAAAGCGCGTCCGCTTCGACTCCCGCTGGCTGCCCTATGCGCTGGTCGCTCCGCAGATGGCGATCACGATCATTTTCTTTTTCTGGCCGGCATTCCAGACGCTTTTCCAGTCACTTCTGATCGAGGATGCGTTCGGCACCAGCCGGGAGTTCGTCGGGTTCCAGAATTTCCGCGAGTTGTTCGCGAACAGGGAGTACCTCGATTCGTTCCGCGTCACCGCGGTGTTCTCGGTGCTGGTCACCGTGCTCGGGCTGTCGATCTCGCTGGTGCTGGCCGTGCTGGCCGACCGCGTCGTGCGCGGGGCGCACGCCTACAAGACGCTGCTGATCTGGCCGTATGCCGTGGCGCCCGCCGTGGCCGCCGTGCTGTGGCTGTTCCTGTTCAGTCCCACGCTGGGCATCGTGGCGCACTGGCTCCAGGCCCTGGGCATCGCCTGGAATCCGCTGCTCGTGGACACCGACGCGCTGATCCTGATCGTGGTCGCGGCGGTATGGAAGCAGATTTCCTACAACTTCCTCTTCTTCCTCGCCGGCCTGCAGTCGATTCCGAGATCGCTGATCGAGGCGGCGGCGATCGACGGCGCGGGGCCGGTCAAGCGCTTTTTCACCATCGTCTTCCCGCTGCTGTCGCCGACCACGTTCTTCCTCGTCGTCGTCAACATCGTATACGCGTTCATCGACACCTTCGGCATCGTCGATGCCGCCACCGGCGGCGGCCCCGGGCGCGCCACCACGATCCTCGTCTACAAGATCTACTATGACGGCTTCAAAGGCCTTGACCTCGGGGGCTCGGCGGCGCAGTCGGCTGTCCTCATGGTGATCCTGATCGCGCTCACCGTCGTGCAGTTCCGTTTTATCGAACGCAAGGTCCAGTACTGAACCGGCCGCACCGATGATCGAAAACCGCCCGCTCGTCACGTTCTTCACCCACCTGATCCTGATCATCGGCGTCGCGCTGGTCGCGTTCCCGCTCTATGTGACCTTCGTCGCCTCGACGCAGACCGCGGAACAGGCGCAGCTGGCGCCGATGTCGCTCATCCCCGGCGACCAGCTGGTGGCCAATTACAAGCAGGTGCTGACGCAGGGCTCGGACCGCGGCTCCGGCGCCCCGGTGGGCCGGATGATGCTGAACAGCCTGATCTCCGCCCTGGTGTTCGCGATCGCCACGATCGCGCTCTCGCTGATCTCCGGCTTCGCCATCGTCTTCTTCCGGTTTCCGCTGCGTTCGACGTTCTTCTGGATGATCTTCATCACGCTGATGCTGCCGGTGGAGGTGCGCATCCTGCCCACCTACAAAGTGGTGGCCGACCTCGGCATGATCAACACCTATGCCGGCCTGACCGTGCCGCTCATTGCCTCGGCGACGGCCACGTTCCTGTTCCGCCAGTTCTTCCTGACCATTCCCGACGAGCTGGCCGAGGCGGCCCGCATCGACGGGGCGGGGCCGCTGCGCTTCCTGTGGGATGTCGTCATCCCGCTGTCGCGCACCAACATGGCCGCGCTGTTCGTCATCACCTTTCTCTACGGCTGGAACCAGTACCTGTGGCCGCTGCTCGTCACCACCGACGAGGCCATGTACACGACGGTGATCGGCATCAAGCGGATGATCACCGGCGGCGATGCCGCGACGGAGTGGAACCTCGTCATGGCCACGGCCATCCTCGCGATGCTGCCGCCGGCGCTGGTGGTGGTCCTGATGCAGCGCTGGTTCGTCAAGGGCCTCGTGGATACGGAAAAGTGACGCGGTCATGACTGACTCCCCGCACCCGCCGGCGGCGGCCGCGCCCACACCTGCGCCCGCTCCTGCATCCGCCCCGGACGACGTCAGGCCCTACGATCCGGCGCGTGATCGTGACGTGCTGCTGCGCCTCCTGTCGGTCACGGCGTCGCTCGCCGGCCTGTGCATCGCAGCGCTGGGCTTCATGGAGATCGGCGCGCCGGATTCAGGGTCGCGCAGCTATGCGGACGAGGTGATTGCACTCGACGGCCTGCTGTTCGTGTTCTGCGTCTACCTGATCCTGTGGGCCCTGCGCACGACCAGGGTGCCCCGGGCGCGGACCCTGACGCGCATCATCGATGTCATATTCCTGTTCGCACTGACCACGATGCTGGTTGCATCGGGCTACATCCTCTTCCGGGTGCTCTAGTGGCAAAAGTCGAATTGCGGGACGTCCGCAAGAGTTACGGTGACCTCGAGGTCATCCACGGCGTCACTACCAACGTTGCGGACGGCGAGTTCGTCGTCATCGTCGGCCCGTCCGGGTGTGGAAAGTCGACGCTGCTGCGGATGGTGGCCGGTCTCGAGGCGATCACCGGTGGCGAGATCGTGATTGGCGACCGCGTGGTCAACAAGCTGGAGCCCAAGGATCGCGACATCGCGATGGTGTTCCAGAACTACGCGCTCTATCCGCACATGAGCGTCTTCCAGAACATGGCCTACGGCCTCAAGATCCGTGGCTTCACCAAGGACGACATCAAGGCCCGCGTGGACCGCGCGGCGGGCATCCTCGAGCTGGGGCCGCTGCTCGACCGCAAGCCGCGGGCGCTGTCGGGCGGGCAACGGCAGCGCGTGGCCATGGGCCGCGCGATCGTGCGCGAGCCGGCGGTGTTCCTGTTCGACGAGCCGCTCTCCAACCTCGACGCCAAGCTGCGCGTGCAGATGCGCTTCGAGATCCAGAAGCTGCATCGCCGCCTCAAGACCACCAGCCTCTACGTCACGCACGACCAGGTCGAGGCCATGACGCTCGCGCAGCGGATGATCGTGATGAACGCGGGCCGCGCCGAGCAGATCGGCACACCGATGGAGGTGTACGAAAATCCCGCCACGCTGTTCGTGGCCGGCTTCATCGGTTCACCCGCGATGAATTTCCTGCCAG
>JANNYI010000020.1:0-4477 GCA_031410015.1 Betaproteobacteria bacterium
CTGAAGACGCTGATCGTGCTCGGCAAGGAGCGCGGCTTCCTCACCTACGCCGAAATCAACGATCACCTGCCCGACGACATTCTCGACGCCGAGCAGATCGAGGGTGTGATCTCGATGATCGGCGACATGGGCATCCAGGTCTACGACGAAGCACCGGACGCCGACACGCTGCTGATGGCGGAAACGCCGGCCACCGTGCCCGCCGAAGACGTCGAGGAAGAAGCGGAAGCGGCGGCGTCGACGCTCGACTCCGAATTCGGCCGCACCACCGACCCCGTGCGCATGTACATGCGCGAAATGGGCTCGGTGGAACTCCTCACCCGCGAAGGCGAAATCGAGATCGCCAAGCGGATCGAGGAAGGCCTGAAGCACATGATCATGGCCATCTCGGCGTGCCCGATGACGGTCCAGCAGATTCTCGACATCGCCACCAAGATCGAGAAGGATGAGTTGAAGATCGACGATCTCGTCGACGGCCTCCTCGACTTCAAGGAAGAGTTGGCACCCATCGCCGACGACAGCGACGACGAGGAATCGGAAGAAGACGAGGCCGACGCCGGCAAGCTGGCCAGCGAAAACCTCGAGCGCCTGAAAGTGGCGGCGATGGAGAAGTTCAACGCCATCCGCAAGCACTTCACGCGCTTGCTGGTCGTGCTGCAAAAGGAAGGCCACAAGGCGCCCAAGTACATCGAGCTGCACAAGAAGATCTCGGGCGAGCTGACGCAGATCCGCTTCTCGGCACGGCAGGTGGAAAAGCTGTGCGACTCGGTGCGGCACGAGGTCGACAACATCCGCCAGATCGAACGCAAGATCCAGGACCTGGTGGTCAACAAGGGCGGCATGCCGCGGCCGGAATTCATCAAGGCGTTTCCGACCAACGAAACGTCGCTGCGCTGGATCGACCGCGAGGTATCGGCGCATCACAATTTCAGCGAGCAGCTCGCCAAGTACCGGCAGGCCATCGTCGAGCAGCAGCAGAAGCTGCTCGACCTGCAGGCACGCGTGATGATCCCTCTCAAGGACCTGAAGGACATCAACAAGCAGATGTCCACGGGCGAGGCCAAGGCGCGCAAGGCCAAGCGTGAAATGACCGAGGCCAACCTGCGCCTCGTGATCTCGATCGCCAAGAAATACACCAACCGCGGCCTGCAGTTCCTCGACCTGATCCAGGAAGGCAACATCGGCCTGATGAAGGCGGTGGACAAGTTCGAGTATCGCCGCGGCTACAAGTTCTCGACCTATGCCACGTGGTGGATCCGGCAGGCGATCACGCGTTCGATCGCCGACCAGGCGCGCACGATCCGCATCCCGGTGCACATGATCGAGACGATCAACAAGATGAACCGCATCTCGCGGCAGATCCTGCAGGAAACGGGACAGGAACCCGATCCGGCAACGCTGGCCGAGAAGATGGAGATGCCCGAGGAGAAGATCCGCAAGATCCTCAAGATCTCCAAGGAACCGATCTCGATGGAAACGCCGATCGGCGACGACGACGATTCACATCTCGGCGACTTCATCGAGGACCAGTCCACGGTGGCGCCGTCGGATGCCGCGGTCAACTCCAGCCTGCGCGATGTCTGCAAGGACATTCTCGACACGCTGACGCCGCGCGAGGCGAAGGTGCTGCGCATGCGTTTCGGCATCGAAATGAATACCGACCACACGCTGGAAGAGGTCGGCAAGCAGTTCGATGTCACGCGCGAGCGCATCCGCCAGATCGAGGCGAAGGCGCTGCGCAAGCTGCGGCATCCGTCACGCAGCGAGAAGTTGCGTTCGTTCCTTGAAGGCGAATGAGGCTTGAAGCGCAAATCGGGGTCAGGCTCGATTTGATCGTTGGACTGCCCCAGGCAGTTCGAACGTTGGCCCGATCAACTCGAACCTGACCCCAAAAAAACGCCCCGGAGTTTCGGGGCGTTTTGCGCTTCGACTGCGCCGCTTATTTCGCGGCGAAGCAGTACAGGTAGCCTGCGCCGCCCGAGGACTTCAGCTGGTCCAGACTGCATCCACGCGACAGGTGCGACGAATTCCATGACGTGGCCTCGGCCATCGGCGACGTGGGCAGACCCGACCGGTCGATGTGGCCGACCATCGCGGCGCCGTCGCCGCTCTTGGTCCAGTTGCCGCAGGTGGTGTCGGCGGTTCCAGCGATGGCCGTGCCCGCGGGGGTCGACCCTGTCAGCACATCGTGCTCGTTGGGCGTGTCGCCGCGTCCCTTGACCACTTCACCCTTTTCGTTCAGCGCCGTCTGCTTGGTGAGATTGTTGTCGGCGTGCAGTTCGCCGACACCGGTCGCAATCACGACGCCCTTGGCATTGCGCCACGGACCTTCGCCAATGCGATCCTTGGCATTGACCGCCGGCGTGGAACCGGAAGGTGTCGCGCTCAGGTAGGCGCGCCAGGTGCGGTTGCCCATGCCGGCCGCCGCGGCCAGCTTCTGGCAGTGCTGGTCGGCACCCGCCAGGCCGCCGAAATCCGCCCCCTTGCCGCCACCCGCGCTGGTGACGAAAAAGCCCGTGCTGTTCTGCGGCGACATCGTGGAACATCCGGCCAATACGATTGCGGCCGCAACGACAGCCAACTTGAATTTCCGCATCCCCATCCTCCTTATTGTGCCCGGCACGTCGCGAATGCGGTCCGGGTTCCTGCTGCTCGAAAATATAACATCGATACCCCGCGGTTTATTCCGTCCGCGGTCACTGTCCTGCCCCCCCCTGAGCCTCCGGCGCCGACGACTACCGCAGGTCGAGCACCACCTCCACCTGGTCGTGATCGTCCGGATCGTCGTGCTGGACAAAACCGAGCCCCGCCGTGAACCGCAGCATGTTCGGGTTGGCGCGCAGCACCGTGCCGATCAGGCGGCGCAGGCCCTTCTTCCTGGCCGACGCGATCAAGGCGCGCATCAGCCGCCCGGCAACGCCGCGGCGCTGCCACGCGTCGGCCACCACGACCGCGAATTCGGCGCTCTCGAGATCGGCCTGCTGGATGAACCGCGCCACGCCCACCACACTCTCACCCTCGGGCGCCGACCGGTCGGGAACCAGGGCCAGCAGCGCGAGTTCGCGGTCGTAGTCGACCTGCGTGAAGCGCGCGATCATCGCCGGCGACAGCTCGTGCATGCGATAGAAGAATCGGAAAAACCGCGTCTGCTCCGACAGTGATGCCACGAAGCGCCGCTCCAGTTCCGCGTCTTCGGGCCGCACCGGCCGGAACAGGAGTTGAGTCCCGTCGGACAGCTCCACCTGCGTCTCGAGCTCGCCCGGATAGGGGTGGATGGCCATGTGCCGGTATCCGGCCACGAACCGCGTGGACGGCGCGACGCGCACGCGCGCCGATTGAATCTCGACGCCATCCGGCGTCAGCGTCACCGGATCGAGCTCGAGCTCGCGCACCCACGGCAATGCGCATGCCATGGCCGACACGCGCAACAGGAGCGGCACGAGGTCGGGGTGCGGCGCCACGATGCCCGCGGCGGCGAGCAGATCCTCGCCCAGTCGTCGGTTGAGCGGGGCCAGCATCACCGCGCTCAACCGGTTGACCGACAACGCCTGCATGCTGGCGCCGACCGCGATCACCGGTCCGAACACGGGGTCCGTGGCCAGCGTGATCGCAATCGCGCCGATGGTGCCTTCCAGCGCGGTCCGCTGCATGATCACGCCGCCCTCCCAGCCGGCCGGCGGCGCATTCATGGCCCGCGGCACCCACTCCCCCCACGCCTTGACCAGCGCGCGGCCGTTGGCGACGCCGTGGGTGGCGGTCACGGCCGACGATCCGACGAGCTTCAGCGTCAGCGGATAGTGCAGGCCGCGCGCCGCGGCCTTGGCCTCGCCGAGCGTTTCCACCATCGCGAACGGCTGCAGCGTGATCCCGAAGGCGTGCAGCAGCTCCCTCGTTTCATCGACCGGCAGCGCCGCCCATTTCGCAGCGGCCGCACGCTCGCGCAGGTGCTCGGCCACGGCGAGATCCGGCGGCGCGGACTCGTCCGACGACGCCGGCACCTCGAGCAGCCATTCCTGGTTGTGCTTGTAGGCGGCGAGGAACGCAAAGGCGTTGACGGCATTTTCCGGCGTGAAGAAGTTGGCGATGCCGCCGGCTTCCAGCGCCTCGTGGACGCCCTGGCGGTGCAGCGCCCCGAGCCAGGCGGCGAGGACGGGCTTGGTCGACCCGCGCGCGATGCCGGCCACGGCGCGCGCGGATTCGAGGGCGCCAATGATCGGGCGGGGCACGTGCAACGCCAGCACCGCGTCCACGCCGGGATCGGCCAGTGTCGCGGCCACTGCGGCTGCGAAGCGCGACGGGGGCGCGTCGCCGCGGACATCCACCGGGTTCGCACGCCCCAATTCGGGCGGCAACAGCGCCGTCAGCGCGTCGATGGTCGGCGGCGCGAACTGCGCCAGCGCGACCCCGGCCGCGGCCGCGCCGTCCGCGGCCAGCAATCCCGGTCCGCGACCGTTGGCGACGATGGCCAGCCGATTGC
>JANNYI010000021.1:0-6363 GCA_031410015.1 Betaproteobacteria bacterium
CGGGCGCGGGCTCAGGCATGTCCTCCAGCCGCAACCGGCACTCCTGCATCCACTCGCGATACGGCTTGGCCGTGGCCAGCGTGCGCTTCAATTCATCGTCGTCGACGATGCGCCCTTCCTCGAGGTCCACCAGCAGCATCCTGCCCGGTTGCAGCCGCCATTTCTTGACGATGGTGGATTCGGGAATGTCGAGCACGCCCACTTCGGACGCCATCACGATGTAGTCGTCATCGGTGACGATGAACCGGGCGGGGCGCAGGCCGTTGCGATCGAGCGTGGCGCCGACCTGGCGGCCATCGGTGAACGCCATCGCGGCCGGCCCGTCCCACGGCTCCATCAGCGCCGCATGGTATTCGTAGAACGCGCGGCGGTCCTCGTCCATCAGCGGATTGCCGGCCCAGGCCTCGGGAATCATCATCATCATGGCCTGCGACAGCGGATAGCCGCCCATCACCAGCAGCTCGAGCGCGTTGTCGAAGGACGCCGAGTCGGACTGGCCGTCGTAGATCAGCGGCCACAGCTTCGGCAGGTCGTCGCCCAGCACCGTCGACGCGATCGCGCCTTCGCGCGCGCGGATCCAGTTGAAATTGCCGCGCAGCGTGTTGATCTCGCCGTTGTGCGAAATGAAGCGGAATGGATGCGCCAGGTCCCACGTCGGAAACGTGTTGGTGGAAAACCGCTGATGCACCATCGCCAGCGCCGATACCATCGTCGGGTCGGCCAGATCGAGGTAGTACTCGCCGACCTGATGCGCGAGCAGCATGCCCTTGTACACGATCGTGCGCGTGGACATCGATACGACGTAGAACTCCTTGCCGTGGCGCAACTGCAGCGACTGGATCGCGTGGCCCGCGCTCTTGCGCAGCACGTAGAGCTTGCGCTCGAACGCGTCCTGGTCCGGCGTCTGCGGCCCGCGCGCAACGAACACCTGCCGGATCACCGGCTCGACTTCCTTGGTGCGCTCCGACAGCCCGCTGTTGTCGGTAGGCACGTCGCGCCAGCCGAGCAGGACCTGGCCCTCGGCGAGGATGGCGCGCTCGATTTCCTGTTCGCAGGCCATCCGCGACGCCGGTTCGCGCGGCAGGAACACCATGCCCACTCCGTACTGGCCGATCGCCGGCAGCGTGATGCCGAGTTTGCCGCAGGCGCGGCGGAGGAAAGCGTCGGGCAGCTGGATGAGGATTCCCGCGCCGTCGCCCTGCAAAGGATCGGCGCCCGTGGCGCCGCGATGCGTCAGGTTTTCGAGGATCGCGAGGCCGCGCCGGACCACCGAATGGTCCTTGCGACCCTTGATATGGGCAATGAAACCCAGGCCGCATGCGTCGTGTTCGTTGCGCGGGTCATACAGACCCTGCGCCGCCGGTGGCCATTGCGAAGAATGCTGCGCGTCCATGTCCTCGAGTCCTCAATTCGGGATGCGGCCGCCATCGCGGCGACCGGAAAAGGCTTCGGCGGACCCGGGTTGACGGATACGGACCGAAACCGATCCATACTACTCGTGATGTTGCGTTGCGGCAATCGCCACGGCCGCCGCCGGGGCGGTGACGATGCAACAGCATCCGTCAAGCGGCATGCCTTTCCCGCAGTACGGACTTGCGCAGGGCCCGAAGTTGGGCTTTAATCTGAACAATATGAGCTAGATGCTTGTTGCAGCGTTCAATTCATTCGCGAAGCGGCAACATTTTAGGACAACATCATCAGGAATCAATCATGGTAGAACCGCGCCTTACTGCTTGGCTGCGCCCGACCCTTGCCCTCATCGGGATGGCGGGCATCCTGACACTCGCCGGTTGCGGCGGTGGCAGTGGCGCTCCGAACAATCCGTACGTCCCGCCCCCCACCGTTCCGGTGCTGGTGGTCCAGCCGGCCAATCTGGTCGCCTATACCGGCGTACCGACCACCTTGACGATCACCAGCGGCCAGGGGCCGTTCTCTGTCTTCTCGTCGGATACCTCCGTGGTTCCCGTCACCCAATCGGTGCCTGGTTCGACCATTGTCGTGCTCGCGGGGCAGGTCACCGTCGACACGGCCGTCACCCTCACCGTGCAGGACGGCCTGGGTTCGACCAGGCTGGTCGGCGTCAGCGTCAAGGCGGCACCGATCCTCAATGCGCTCGCATTCACGCCCAGCGGCTCGGATTGCGGCACCGATCTTTGCTCCGGACAGGCAGGCACGGCCACCGTGACCGCCAGCGGTGCAGCAGGCATACCGCTCTCGTCCCGCAGCATCCGCTTCGACGTCGTCTACGGTCCCATCGGCATCATGACCACCAATCCCGCGACGCCGATTGTGCAGACGTCGACGGTCGTCACCGACGGCAAGGGCGTTGCCACGATCGGCATCGCCGCGGTTGCCAGCTCGCCGACGCAACCGGCGCAGCTTCGCGCCACCGACGTAACCTCCGGGCAGCAACAGATCGTCAACCTGACCGTGGTCAACAACACCGTGGCCACGCAGTCGCCGCTGGCGGTTGTCCCGAATACCGCCACCATCACGTCGGCTTACGTCAACGTATGCTCGACGGGCTTCCGGGTCGACTATTACATCTACGGTGGAACGCCGCCCTACACGGTCGCCTCCAGCTTCCCGACCGGCATCACGCTGGTCAACAGCTTTGTCGCCAGGAGCGGCGGGTTCTTCGAGGCGATCACCAACGGCACGTGCGTCAACCCGTTGACGTTCACGATTTCCGACGCGGCCGGCAAGCAGACCACGGCCACCATCACCAACACCCAGGGCTCCGGCGTCCCGCCCTCGGCGCCTGCGCTGGCCGTCTCCCCCGGCGCCGTGTCGTCGACCAGCTGCAGCGGCAAGACCTTCACCTTCCTGCTGACGGGTGGAACGGCGCCGTACAACGCCTACGTGGCAGGCTTTGCCGGTTCGATTGCGCCCACGCTGACACCCAACGTCGTCGCGGCCGAAGGTGGCACGATCAACGTCACGTTCACCGCGCCGGAGCCGATCAGCGGCGTGACCACGATCGTGGTCGGCGATTCGACGATTCCGCAGAAGACCCAGTCGGTCTCGATCACGTGTGCGGCGCCCGTCATTCCCCCGGTCGTGATCCCGCCGCTCAACACCTCGCCGGCCGCCTATGACTACACGGCCGCCCCTGGCGGTTGCCCGGCGCAGACCTCCAACTTCGCGGTCACCGGCGGCACGCCTCCCTACACGGTTGCGTTCTCGGCTGCGCCCCCGGTCGGTGCGACGATCACGCCGGCGGTGATCGCGACCTCCGGTGGCGGATTCTCCGTCAAGAGCCTGCCCAACGTGGCCGGCGGCGGCGCGAAGATCACCAACATCACGATCCGCGACTCGGGCGCACCGGCACTGGTGCAGATCGTCTCCGTCACCTGCCCCTGATCCTAGCGGGCACGCAACAAGACCAACGGCCGCGCAAGCGGCCGTTGTCTATTGCAGGGTTGGCGTTGCAGGTCCGGCGTGAAACGCCGGGCGCGGGTCAGGCCAGAATGGCGGCGAGGTCCGCTTCCGGCACGGCGTCGGTCACCACCGCGGCGCCGAGCGCATCGAGCAGGATGAAACGGATGCGTCCCGCAGCGACCTTCTTGTCGCGACCCATCAGGTCCAGCCAGCGCGCCAGCGGCATCGCCGGCGCCTGCGTCGGCACATCGAATCGCTGCAGCAACGCCGTGAGCCTGTCGACATCCACCGCCGCCAGTCCGCGAACGCGTGCCGACAGCCTGGCCGCCAGGACCATCCCGGCGCCGACGGCCTCGCCGTGCAACCAGGCGCCATAGCCCGCGTGCGCTTCGATGGCGTGCCCGAACGTGTGTCCGAAGTTCAGCAGCGCCCGCACGCCGCCTTCGCGCTCGTCGGCCGCAACGATCGCCGCCTTGATGGCGCAGCTGGTGTGGATCGCATGGCGGAGTGCATGAGGATCCGCCGCAGCGAGGGATTGCGCGTTGGACTCCAGCCACTCAAGGAAGTCGAGGTCACGGATGGCGCCGTATTTGACGACCTCGGCCATGCCGGCCGCCAGCTCCCGCTGCGGTAACGTGCGCAGGCAGTCGGTGTCGATCAGCACCAGCCGGGGCTGGTAGAACGCACCGATCATGTTCTTGCCGAGGGGATGGTTGATGCCGGTCTTGCCGCCGACCGACGAGTCGACCTGCGCGAGCAGCGTGGTGGGTATCTGCACGAAAGGCATGCCGCGCTGGTAGATCGCCGCGGCAAAGCCCGCGATGTCGCCGACGACGCCGCCACCCAGCGCGACCACCGCCGTCGTGCGTTCGGCCCGTATTTCGAGCAACCGCGTCAGCACGTCGTCCAGCGTACGCTGCGTCTTGTGCGCCTCGCCGTCGGGAATCATGATCGTGTCGGAGGCGATGCCGGCTGCCGCGAGTCCCTGCGCAACCGGCGTCAGCCAATGCGCGGCCACCGTGCCATTGGTGACCACCACCACACGGCGAAGGTCGAGGCCGTGCAGCAGTTTTCCCGCGCGCGCCAAGATGCCGCTGCCGATGTGGATCGGGTAGCTTCGGTCACCCAAGTCGACACCGAGTGTCGCGCTATCGTCGCCCATCATGTCCCGTACTCCGGTGGTTCGAACAATCGGATCAGGCGCATTACTTCGTTACGCTCCGATTCGACCACGTGGTTGGCCACTTCGCGATAGAGCGCATCGCGCTCGCCGTAGAGCTGCGCCAGCCGCGCCATCGGATCGCCCGTTTGCAGCAGCGGTCGGTTGCGGCTGTGGCGGACGCGCTCCCAAAGCGTCGAGGGTTCGGCGTGCAGGTAGATCACCGTGCCGTTTTCCTTCAGCAGCATTCGGTTGGCCGGTCGCAGCACGGCGCCTCCACCGGTCGACAGGACGACGTCCTGCAATCGCGTCAGCTCGGCGATGGTGGCCTCCTCGCGGTCGCGGAATCCTGCTTCCCCCTCGATCTCGAAGATGGTCGGGATCGACACGCCGAGGCGGCGCTCGAGCTCGGCATCGGCGTCGACGAAGCGCTTGTGCAGGCGCCGCGCCAGCTGCCGTCCCAGTGTCGACTTGCCGGCGCCCGGCAGGCCGACCAGAAATAAATTGCCCCGGTGCAATGGCACCGGGGCAACCGAGGGGGGATTGCTGACCGGGTCGTCGGGGGTCGCGCTCACCGCACCGACGTGACCGTATCGCGGACGATCCGTGGCGTGAGGAAGATCAGGAGTTCCGCCTTGTCGCTCGTCGTTCCCGTCTGCTTGAAGAGGTAGCCCAGGATCGGCAGGTTGCCCAGCCAGGGTACCTGCGTCACGTCGTTGCGGATGGTCTCTTCGTAGATGCCGCCGATGACCGCCGTATCGCCATTGTTGACGGAGATCTGCGTCACCACGTTCTTGGTGTCGATCGAGGGCACCGAGAAGCCGCCGCCGAGCTGCACATACTGCCCCACGGAATCCTTCCGCACCTCAACGACCATGATGATGCGGCCGTCCGCGGTGATCTGCGGCGTGACGTCGAGGCGCAGCACGGCCTTCTTGAACGCAACGGTGGCGGGGGCGTTGGCGCTGCCCGGCGTCACGTACGGGATTTCCGTACCCTGCTCGATCGCCGCCTTCTGGTTGTCGCCGGTGACCACGCGAGGGCTCGACACGACCTTGCCGCGTGCATCCGCCTCCAACGCCGACAACTCCAGATTGATGAGGTTGCCGCTGCCGAGGTTGATCAGCGTCAGCGCCAACTGGCCCGCCGCGTTCGGGACCGGCAGGTTCACGTTCAACTGCGGCGAGTCGGAATATCCGGCCGACGCGAGACCGGAGGCCAGTTCGAACGGCGTCTGCGTGCGCGTCTCGCGGATCAGCCGGTCGCCTTCCGTGCGCACGACCGGCGTGGTGCTGAGCGAGCCGCTGGAGCCGGCCGCGTACTTGTTGTTGAGCGTGAAGCCCGTCTGCTGGCCGAAGCGAACGCCAAGCTGCTGGCTGAACTTGTCGCTGGCAATGACGATGCGCGCCTCGATGAGCACCTGCCGGATCGGCGTGTCGATCTGCCGGATGATGCGCCGGACTTCCTCGAGTCGCGCCGCCGTGTCCTGCACGAACAGGATGTTGGACCGGGGGTCGACCACCGCCACGCCGCGCTTGCTGAGGATCGAACCCTGGCCACCCGTCGTTGCGGTCTGTCCGGCGCCCGCGCCGAACTGCTGCTGGCGGTTGGTGGTGATCAATCGCTCAAGATCGGAGGCCTTGATGTAGTTCAACTGGAACGACTCGGAGATCAGCGGCTCGAGTTCGCCGATCTGGATGGCATTCTCGAGCTGCTGCTTTTCCTTGAGTGCGAGTTCCTCGCGCGGCGCGATCAGCACGACATTGCCGTTCTTGCGCATGTCGAGGCCCTTGGTCTGCAGGATGATGTCGAGCGCCTGATCC
>JANNYI010000022.1:0-3176 GCA_031410015.1 Betaproteobacteria bacterium
AGCCCGACGCGGGTTCTAGGCCGGCGACGCCTTCAGGTCGCCCGGCGTGTCGATATCGCGCAGGATGCCGGGATCGTCGACTTCCACCAGTTGCACGACCCATTGTCGCGCCGCGACCACGGCGCGGGCCCCTTCGTCACCGGTGAGCGACGCCAGCAACGGGCCGTAGGACTTGGCAAAGCCCACCGGATGTCCGCGCTCGCCGCGATACGACGGCGCGACGATTTCCGCGCCGCCGGCCAGCGCCTCCACCACGCGGATGATCGTGGCCGGGGCGATCCACGGCATGTCGGCCAGCGCCACGATCCAGCCGTCGGCGTCGGCGGCCGCCGCGGCGCCGCAGGCGAGACTGGCGCCCATGCCCTCGTGCGCCTGCGCGCATTCGACCACGCGGGCGCCCGTGCCGCGCAGCGCCGCCACCAGCATCGGGTCGCGTGGCCGGGTGACGGCCACGACGTCGTTCAGCGCGGCCATCAGGTGTATGCACGAGGCGGCGCCGATCGGCGTGCGCGCCGCCGCGCCGTGGGACGCCACAGGCAGCGGCGCCATCAGCTTGGCGCCGCCGAAACGCGCACCGACGCCGCCGGCCAGCAGGATGCCTACGATGCGCACGGTGGCGCCGAATGGAGCGGGGGGACGATGCGCGGGGCGCAGGACAGCGTCGAACCGGGAATGCGGACACTGCGCCACAGAGACATGCGCCGCCCGATACCCGCGAACCGCAAGGACATGACTATTCCGGCAGCAACCGGAACTTGCCGTCGCGCACGATCACCAGCACGCGGGCACGCTCGTCCATGCCGTTGTGATTGGTGGCCGACATGTTAAACACGCCCTGCGTGCCGACCACGTCGCGCTCCTTCTCGATCGCGTCGCGCAGCGCCGAGCGGAATGCTTCGGTGCCAGGCTGACCGGCCTTCAACGCCGTGGGGATCGCGCGCTCCAGCAGCAGCCCGCCATCCCATGTGTTGGCGCCGAAGGTGGCCGGCTTGCTGCCGAACTGCTTTTCATACGCAGCGATGTAACCCTGCGCCACTTTCTTGGTGGGATTGCTGTCGGGAATTTCGTCGATGACGAGCATCGGGCCGGCGGCCAGCACCGTGCCCTCGACTTTTTCCTTGCCCAGCTTGATGAAGTCCTCGGTGGCCACCGCGTGCGTTTGGTACACGCGGCCCTTGTAGCCCTGGTCGAACAGCGTGGCCTGCGGCAGCACCGCGGGACCGCCGACGGCGGCAATCAGCACCGCATCCGGCTTGGCGGCGATCAGTTTCAGCGTCTGCCCGGTAACGCTCTGGTCGGTGCGCGTGTAGCGCTCGCTGGCCACGACCTTGATGCCCGCCTTCTCCGCCATCGGCGTGAACACCTTGTACCAGTTCTCGCCGTAGGGATCGTTGAAGCCGATGAAGCCAATGGTCTTGACGCCGTTCTTCACCATGTGCCCGATCAGCGCGCCGGCGATGAGGTCGTCGTTTTGCGTGGTCTTGAACACCCAGCGCTTCTTTGCGTCGAGCGGCTCGACCACCGCCGAGGTGCCGACGGTGGCCATCAACGGCACCTTGGCGTCGGCGATGATGTCGAGGATGGCGAGCGCATTGGGCGTGGTGGACGGCCCGATCAGCGCGTCGATGTTGTTTTCCTGGATCAGCTTCTTCGCGTTCTGCACCGCGCGCGTGGTGTCGCCGCCGTCGTCGAGCTGGAAATACTCGATCGTGGTGTTGCCCACCTTGCGCGGCAGCAGGTCGCCCGTGTTCTTCTGGGGCACGCCGATCGCAGTCGTGGGGCCGGTGGCCGAGACCATGAGGCCGATCTTCACCTGTGCGTGTGCCGGCAGGGCGACAGCGGCAAGGGCGAAGGCAATCGCGACGAGTTTACGCATGAATTTCTCCGGAAGGATGGCGCGTCCCGCGCGCTTCCGCCCGGGACACCAGAACTGTCGATTCTACCAGCGCCAATCAGTTACGCTGTGCGACCTCCAGACACTGTGCGCCGCTCATTGCGCCGTGGCGGCAAGCGTGCGCGCAAGCGCATTGTGCCGTTCGAGGTGCGGCGGCAGGTCGAGCGTGGTGAGCCGGCCCGCGCGGACAACCACGCGCCCATGGATCACGCTCCAGTTCACCGCCTGCGGCGCGCAGAACACCAGCGCGGCCACCGGATCGGCCAGCGCGCCAGCAAAGCCGACGGTGTTGAGATCGAACGCCACGAGATCGGCCGCCATGCCGGGCGCCAGCGCACCGATGTCGTCGCGGCCGAGCACGCGGGCGCCGCCCAGCGTGGCGATTTCGAGCGCCTCGCGCGCGCTCATCGCATCCGGACCGAAGCCCACGCGCTGCAGCAGCAATGCCTGCCGCGTTTCCGCGAGCATGTGCCCCGCATCGTTGGACGCGCTGCCGTCGACGCCGATGCCCACCGGCACGCCGGCATTGCGCATACGACGCACCGGCGCGATGCCGGAGGCAAGCCGCATGTTGGAGCACGGGCAGTGGGCGACGCCGGTGCCGGTGCGCGCAAAGAGATCGATGCCGGCGGAGTCGAGCTTCACGCAGTGCGCATGCCAGACGTCATGGCCGACCCAGCCCAGGCTCTCCGCATATTCAGCCGGCGTCATCGCGAAGTGCTCGCGGCTGTAGGCGACATCGCTGTCGTTTTCGGCGAGGTGCGTGTGCATGCCTACGCCATAGGCGCGCGCCAGCGCGGCCGACTCGCGCATCAGGTCGCGGCTCACCGAAAACGGCGAGCACGGCGCGACACCCACGCGCAGCATCGAGAAGCGCTTTGAATCGTGGAAGGTTTCGATCAGGCGCCGCGTGTCCGCGAGAATCGCGGCTTCGTCCTCCACCAGCGAATCCGGCGGCAGGCCACCGGCGCTGCGGCCCACACTCATGCTGCCGCGCGTCGGGTGAAACCGCATGCCGATGATTGCCGCGGCTTCGATCGCATCATCGAGTCGCGCGCCATTGGGAAACACGTAGAGATGGTCGGTGGACGTCGTGCAACCGGACAACATGAGCTCCGCCATCGCGGTTTGCGTCGACACGCGGATCATCTCCGGCGTCAAGCCGGCCCACAGCGGATAGAGTCCCTGCAGCCAGCCGAAGAGCGCGGCATCCTGCACACCCGGCACCGCGCGCGTGAGGCTCTGGAACATGTGGTGGTGCGTGTTGACGAGTCCCGGCAAC
>JANNYI010000023.1:0-7117 GCA_031410015.1 Betaproteobacteria bacterium
CGCATTGGAATCGCTGCCGAATTCCAGCGTGGCCAGACCCACCATGCGGTAGACCAGTTTCTTCGGATCGTAGGTCGAGCCCTGCGGCGAGCCGTTGGTCTGGTACAGGTCGCCTTGGTAGACGCGTACACCGGCGGCGCCGGTGTACTGGTAGACAAACGTCGACGAATACCAGACGGCGTCGCCGCCGGAACCGTAGACGAAGAAGGTGCCGAACAACGCGGCATCCTGCTGGGCCAGATTGATGCCCCAGCCGGGCTCATCCGCGTTGCCCCACAGGTCGGTGTAGTTGGCGACCGGGGCCAGCGCGAATGCGGATGCGCAACAGGCGGCGGCAACGGTGGAAATACCCCAGCGAAGAATCGATCTTTTCATGGTTGGCTCCAATGCAGAGGGAGTTGAACGAATGGCTTGAAAGTCGGGCGCTCCGACCGATCACATAAGGGTACTACGGGAGAAACCCCAGGCCCGCTTACGGGCCGACGGCCGTTTCCGGCTCAGGGACCGGCGGCATCAAGTCGCAGTGGCTTCAATGTCTCGGCAAGCATGTCGCGTTCGCGCGGGCTGGCGAGCAGCGACGCCTCCAGCCACGGGCGCAACGCAAATGTCGGCGCCATCGCGCGAATTTCCTCCACTTGCCAAGTCGCTCCAGCGGTATCGCCATGGCGCTGCAACGCGGCAGCAAGGTAGACGTGCGTTTCGAGATGCGCGGGATTGAGCGTCTCGGCCAGCCGCAGGTTGGCGATAGCCTGCACGTCGTCGCCAAGAAAGAAATGCGCGCGGCCGAGCACCATCCGATACAGGAAGCCATGCACGGGTTGCAGTCGCATCGCGGTGCGCATCAGCGCCAGCGTGTCGGCAGGCCGGCCGGTGTAGGTGGCAATCGATGCGGCCAGCGCATACGCGTCGGCGTAGGAAGGATTCAATTCGATCGCGCGCCGCGCGTGTTTCAATGCCGCCGCATGCTGGTAGCGCTGCAGTTCCACCCAGCCCAGCGCCCAATGCACTTCGGGCAGTGTCGGATCGAGCGCTTCGGCGCGCCGCGCGTGCGCGATGGATTGTTCGATCGCGGCGTTGCGGTCAGCCGCCCAGCCGAACGTGGCGTCGGCGGCGTAGGTGAGTGCCAGCCCTGCATAGGCGCGGGCGAACCCGGGATCCTCGGCCACCGCGCGGGCGAAATGCTCACGCGCATCGGCGTTGCCTTGCTGGTCGCGCGCGCCGAAGGCGGCCTGGCCGTCCAGATATTCCTCGAACGCGACCGTGGACCGCGTGTAGGGCCGCGCCAATCGCTCGCGCTCGGCATCCGACAGCGTCACCGTCAACGCCTGCAGCAGTTCGGCGGTGGCGATGTCGCGACCGCCCGAGAGATCCGCCAGCGGCAGCGCGAACGGACGGCTCCACTGCACGACGCCCGATGCGGGACTGCTAAGGACCAACTGGATCACCAGGCGGTCGTCGAGACGCTGCACGGTGCCGTCGACCTGATAGCGCGATGCAGGCCCCGCGGGCGGCGGCCCATCGCGGGCATCCGCGATCACGCGCAATTGTGGCGATTGGCTCACGCCGGCCACCACCTGTTTCCAGAACGCACGCGCGGCGGCTTGCGTGGCCGCGTCGTCGCCCAATGCGTCGAAGCGGCGGATCATGACTTCGGGAAGCGCCTGTGCTGCATCCGTTGGCGCGGCTTGCATGCGGACAATGGCATCGAGATCGGCATTCTTGCCGTACTGCTGCCACAGCGTGACCAGTGCGACCGCAAGCGCGACGGCGGCGACCGCGATTGTTGCCATCCTGGCGAATTGACTCGGTGCACGTGGTGGCGAAACGCCTGGCCGGTCATGCGGCGCTGCAGGCAACGGCGCGCTCGCTGTTGACGATGCCCCGGGTACCGCGGCGTCCGGCGACGTTGCTCGCGCCACTGCCGCGGCCGCGCTGCGGTCCGCATCGAGCGCGGCACCAGCCGTTGCAACCGCCGCAATCAACCGATACCCGCGCTTGGGCACCGTCTGCAGGTAGGTTGCCTCACGCGACGTATCGCCCAGTGCGCGCCGCAGCTTGTTGATGCTTTGCGACAGCGCCTCGTCGCCGACCACCACGCCGGGCCACACGCGATCAAGCAGCTCCGCGCGGCCGACGACATCGCCGGCGTGCTCGGCCAGCACCTGCAGCAGGTCGGCGACCTTGGGCTCGACCCGCACCACCTCGTCGCCGCAGGTGAGCGTGTTGAGCGAGCGGTCGAAGGTCCAGCGGCCTATCTGCAGCGGTTCACCAATCATCAGCCATCCGTCACCCAAAGGTCAGGACGATGTCGCCCCGACAGCCGCATTGTCACGGTCGGAGCAACCCCCGACCGTCGACTTGAGGAGTCTGTCATGAATACGCCCACCGCCTTCCCGGCACATGCAATGCGTCCAGTCGTTCGGCTGATCGTTACCACTATCTGCGGATTGGCTGGCACCATGACCGGCATGGTCCAAGCGGCGGACAGCCCCGCCAGCGTGGAGCGGGGGCGCTATCTGGTTACCACGATCCTGGCCTGCGGCAACTGCCACACCCCCAAGGCCGCCGACGGCCGCCCGCTGCCCGGCAAGGAGCTGGCGGGAGGGGGGCTGTCCTTCGATTTTCCGTTCTATAGCGGCACGGCGTCCAACATCACCCCCGATCGCGAGACCGGCATCGGCGCCTGGACCGACGACGAGATCAAGCGCGCCATCACGGCGGGCCAGCGCCCGAACCACGGCCGGCTGTCCGGCGTCCCGCTGGCGCCGATGATGTGGGTCAACTTCTACAAGGCGCTGGTGCCGGCGGATCTCGATGCCGTGGTGGCCTACCTGCGGTCCGTACCGCCGGTGCGCAATGCGATGGCGCTGCCCGATTACAAGCGGCAGGTGCCCCGCGATACCTATCCGGACGCCGAAAAGGGCTTTACGGACGCGGATTTGCAGGACCGGACCCGCCGGGGCGCTTACCTGGGCACCATCGGGCACTGCATGGAGTGCCATACCCCGGCCAAGGAGGGCAAGACGCAGTACGAAACGGCGCTGGGGCAGGGTGGCAAGGCCTATGGTCCGGCGATGGTGAAGGGGTATCCGGCCGACTGGCCGGGGGCGGTCTCGCGCAACATTACGTCAAATTCAGACGTTGGGCTCGGCCGGTGGACCGACGACGAGGTCAAGCGGGCCATCACGCAGGGGGTCGGCAAGGACGGGCGGGCCTTGCAGCCGCCGATGGGTTTCTACTGGTACGCGGGCCTGACCCCGGCCGACCAGGACGCGTTGGTGGCCTGGTTGCGCACGGTCCCCGCCCGCCCGTAGCAAGCCCGTTGGAAACACTGTAGGCGAGGCTTCAGCCTCGCAAGTCCCCCGCGGTTGGCCGTCCGCGAACCCGTCCCGTGCGCTGCGCGAGGCTGAAGCCTCGCCTACGGGATGCCCACACGGGATGCCCACACGGGATGCCCACACGGGATGCCCACACGGGATGCAGCCCCTGTTCCGCACCGCAGCAGGGGGTTGACCCACCCTCACGTTTCGCTCTATAATCGCGGTCTTTTCGCCCCTCGGACGCCTGCAAACCGTCCGGATGGCACGCGTACCCAGGCCGCTACCTGCACTTGTCGGCCTGTGGCGCAAGAAGAGTGGCCCCAGTGCAGCGTCCTCATACGACGTGAACCAGGGCCACTTTGATTTGCAGGACAAATTGCTACGGAAGCAGTTTCGCAAAGCCGGCGCGCTCTGCAAGAGCACACCGAGACTTTCAATGGCTTGCGGCGTCACCCTCCAGGGCGGCGTTGCACGAAACGGACAATCAGGATGCCAACGATCAATCAGCTCGTGCGGAAGGGCCGCAAGGCCCCCGTGTCGAAAAGCAAAGTGCCGGCGCTGCAAAACAGCCCGCAAAAGCGCGGCGTATGCACGCGTGTGTACACCACGACCCCGAAGAAGCCGAACTCGGCGCTGCGCAAGGTCGCCAAGGTGCGCCTGACCAACGGCTTCGAGGTCATCAGCTACATCGGCGGCGAAGGCCACAACCTGCAGGAGCACTCGGTGGTGCTGATCCGCGGTGGCCGCGTCAAGGACCTGCCGGGTGTGCGTTACCACATGGTGCGCGGCGCGCTCGATACCGCCGGCGTCAAGGACCGCAAGCAGTCGCGCTCGAAGTACGGCGCCAAGCGGCCCAAAGCAGCTTAATTAAGGAAATCAGTCATGCCACGTCGTCGCGAAGTCCCCAAGCGCGAGATCCTGCCGGATCCCAAGTACGCCAATACCGATGTCGCCAAGTTCATCAACGTGTTGATGGACAGCGGCAAGAAATCGGTCGCCGAACGCATCATCTACGGCGCCTTCGAATCGATCTCGAAGAAGGGCGGCAAGGATCCGCTGGAAGTCTTCATCCAGGCGCTCTCCAACTCGCGGCCGATGGTCGAAGTGAAGAGCCGTCGCGTGGGTGGTGCCAATTTCCAGGTGCCGGTCGAAGTGCGGCCTGTGCGGCGCACCGCGCTGGCCATGCGCTGGCTGCGTGAAGCGGCGCGCAAGCGCGGTGAGAAGTCGATGGGCCAGCGTCTTGCGGCCGAACTGCTCGAGGCCTCGGAAGGCCGCGGCGGCGCCGTGAAGAAGCGCGAGGAAGTGCACCGCATGGCGGAAGCCAACAAGGCGTTCTCGCACTTCAGATTCTAAAGAGCAAAACCTACGCAGAACCTTTTACTGCGAATCTCACGAGTAGTGGGTAAGTACTTCCCACTACTCGTCTTTAGAGCTTCCAAGCTCGAACGACAGACCCAAAATGCCCCGAATTACCCCGATCGACCGGTATCGCAACATTGGCATCAGTGCTCACATTGATGCCGGTAAAACCACGACCACCGAACGCATCCTTTTCTACACCGGCGTCTCGCACAAGATCGGCGAAGTGCACGATGGCGCCACGGTCATGGACTGGATGGAGCAGGAGCGCGAGCGCGGCATCACGATCACGTCCGCTGCCACCACCTGCTTCTGGAAGGGGATGGACAAGAATTTCCCCGAGCACCGGATCAACATCATCGACACGCCGGGCCACGTCGACTTCACGATCGAAGTCGAGCGCTCGATGCGCGTGCTCGACGGCGCGTGCATGGTCTATTGCGCGGTCGGCGGTGTGCAGCCGCAATCGGAAACGGTGTGGCGGCAGGCCAACAAGTACAAGGTGCCGCGCCTTGCGTTCGTCAACAAGATGGACCGCCAGGGCGCCAACTTCTTCAAGGTCTACGACCAGATGAAGTCGCGCCTGAAAGCCAACCCGGTGCCGATCCAGATTCCCATCGGCGCCGAAGAACGCTTCGAAGGCGTGATCGACCTCGTCCGGATGAAGTCGATCTACTGGGACGAAGCCTCGCAGGGCATGAAGTACGACATGCGCGAGATCCCGGCCGAACTTCTCGACACGGCCAAGGAATGGCGCGAGAAGATGATCGAGTCGGCGGCTGAAGCCAACGAAGAACTGATGAACAAGTACCTCGAGTCCGGTGATCTGACGGAAGAGGAGATCAAGCACGGCCTGCGCACGCGCACCATCGCCAGCGAAATCGTGCCGATGATGTGCGGCTCCGCGTTCAAGAACAAGGGCGTGCAGGCCATGCTCGACGGGATCATTGAATACATGCCGGCGCCGACGGACATTCCGCCGGTGAAGGGCGAGCTCGAGAACGGCAAGGAAGGTTTCCGCAAGGCCTCGGATGACGAGTCCTTTGCCGGTCTCGCCTTCAAGATCATGACCGACCCGTATGTCGGCCAGCTGATCTTCTTCCGTGTCTATTCGGGCGTCATCAAGTCGGGCGACACGATCTACAACCCGATCAAGGGCCGCAAGGAACGTATCGGCCGCATCCTGCAGATGCACGCCAACCAGCGCGAGGAAATCAAGGAAGTGCGCGCGGGCGACATCGCGGCGGCAGTGGGCCTGAAAGAAGCCACCACCGGCGACACGATATGCGACCCGGATCACGTGATCATGCTCGAGCGGATGATTTTCCCCGAGCCGGTGATCCACGTGGCCGTCGAGCCCAAGACCAAGGTCGACCAGGAAAAGATGGGCATTGCGCTCAATCGCCTGGCCCAGGAAGACCCGTCGTTCCGCGTCCACACGGACGACGAATCGGGCCAGACGATCATTTCGGGGATGGGCGAACTCCACCTCGAGATCCTTGTCGACCGCATGAAGCGCGAATTCGGCGTGGAAGCCAACGTGGGCGCGCCGCAGGTGGCGTACCGCGAGGCGATCCGCAAGCTGGTCCAGGTCGAAGGCAAGTTCATCAAGCAGTCCGGCGGTCGCGGCCAGTACGGTCACGTCTGGCTGAAGATGGAGCCCAACGAAAAGGGCAAGGGTTACGAGTTCGTGGATGCGATCAAGGGCGGCACCGTGCCGCGCGAGTTCATCCCGGCCGTGGCCAAGGGCCTGCTCGAAACGCTGCCCAATGGCGTGCTGGCCGGGTTCCCGGTCGTCGACGTCAAGGTCACGCTGTTCGACGGTTCGTACCATGACGTCGACTCGAACGAAAACGCGTTCAAGATGGCCGCGTCGATGGCGTTCAAGGACGGCATGCGGCAGGCCAGTCCCGTGCTGCTCGAGCCGATGATGGCGGTCGAGGTCGAGACGCCGGAAGACTTCATGGGCAACGTCGTGGGCGACCTGTCGTCGCGTCGCGGCATGATCCAGGGCATGGACGACCTGCCCACGGGCAAGGTGATCAAGGCCGAGGTACCGCTCGCCGAGATGTTCGGCTACTCGACCACGCTGCGTTCGCTGTCGCAGGGACGCGCCACCTACACGATGGAATTCAAGCACTACACCGAGGCGCCGAAGAACGTCGCCGAGGCTGTGATCAACAAGAAAGTTTAAGGAAGCGAATCATGGCTAAAGGCAAATTCGAACGGACAAAGCCGCACGTGAACGTGGGCACGATTGGGCACGTTGATCACGGCAAGACGACGCTGACGGCGGCGCTGACGCTGGTGCTGTCGAAGCTCTTCGGTGGCGAGGCGAAGGCGTACGACCAGATCGACGCGGCGCCGGAAGAAAAGGCGCGGGGCATCACCATCAACACGGCGCACGTCGAGTACGAGACGAAGAATCGTCACTACGC
>JANNYI010000024.1:0-11750 GCA_031410015.1 Betaproteobacteria bacterium
GCGCCGCGCACGACGACGACTACCAGGCGGAGTTCACCGCGCTTTCCACCGCCGTGGTGGACGGCATCTGCCAGGACTTCGAGATCGACGTCGAGGTCTTTCGCACCGCCAATGCGCGCTTGCGCGCATTCATCGACAGCGAGCGCCAACAGGTAACCGAGAACGCCGCGGTCGATGTAGCGGCCGCATTGTCCGACGAGGAAAAGGAAACCGACCGCTCGCACGTGCGCGCGTTTCTGCGCGATCGGCTGGCGGGCATCGAGGTGCCCTTCGAGGTGCGGTCGTTCGTCGAAACCATCTGGGCCGAACACCTGACATCGCTGCGGCAGCAGCATGGCGCCGACAGCGAGGCATGGTACGGCGGCGTACGCACACTCGACGACATGCTGTGGAGCATCGTGGTGAAGGAGCGCTCGGCACAGAAAGCGCGGCTCACGAAGATGATTCCCGCGCTGATCGGCAGCCTGCGCCGGGCCTGTGTGGCGCAGCAGGTACCGCCGGAGCGCGCCAAGGCGTTCTTCGAGGCGCTCTACCAGCTCCACATGGCGGCGATCAAGCCCGCGCCCGGCGTGACGGTGGTCATGGGCGAAGAAGCGCCGCCCACCATTTCACCCACCATGCCGGCGTCGGCTGTCGTCGCCAACGTCCACGACTTCGTCAGCGAGATGGCCGTGGGCACCTGGCTGTCGTTCACCAAGGAAGGCCGGACCATCAACGCCCGGTTGACGTGGGTGAGTCCGCTGCGCACCAAGTACCTCTTCACCAGCCGCTCGAAGGCACGGGCCTTCGTCTACACGCCGGAGGAACTTGCCTACGAATTCGGCGCGGGCAAGATCAACCTCGTCGTGGAGCCGGTGCCGCTGTTCGACCGGGCCGTCAGCGCCGCGCTCGATACGCTGGCCACCCGCCAGCCTGCGGCCGCCGCGAAGCCCTGAACTTGCCGCGCCCGGCAGGGGCGCCGACCGGACAGGCGATAATGCGGTGTCGCGCCGTCGCGGGCGCCCGCGCTGCCCGGAGTATTCATGTCGTTTCGCCGTCTGCATCTTGCAGCCCTCGCCGTGGTCGTCGCCGCGGCTTCCGCCGCAGCCCAGCTGGGCGGTCCCCCGTCGCCGAATCCGCGCGCAATCCTGCAACAGTCGAAGGAAGCGAGCGGTGGCAAGGCGTGGGACACGATGCGCAGCCAGCACAGCACCGTGACGATCCAGGCCGCCGGGCTCACCGGCACCGCGGAGCGCTGGAGCGATACGCTAACCGGCCGGTCGCGCCTCGACTTCAGTATCGGCCCGCTGCAGGGCGCGTCGGGCTTCGACGGCAAGTCGGCGTGGACGGAGGACGAGGCCGGCGGCGCGCGCGCCGAAACGGGAACCGTGGCACGCGAACTCGCGGTCAATGCCGCATACCGCGACCGGCTGGCGTTCTGGTATCCCGAACGCGGTGTCGCCGTCATCTCGTACAAGGAGCGCGCGAGCGCCGACGGTGCCGACTTCGATGTGATCCGCATCACGCCGGAAGGCGGCCGCCTGTTCGAGCTATGGATCAACGTCGAAACCCGGCTGATCGAACGGCTGGTGGAGCGCGAGGCCGCGGCCGCGCGTACCGAAATCTACATGGACCTGCGTGATCTGCAGGGCGTCAAGATCCCCTATCGCGTGCGCGCCTCCCGCGAAGACCCGCGCGAAGACGAAGTCTTCATCGTGGAAACGATGACCTTCAACCAGCCGCTCACCGGCATCCGCTTCGCGCAGGCGCCGCCCCGCAAGCCCGACTTCACGTTCCCTGCCGGGCGCGCCGAGGTCGCCGTGCCGATGGAGATTCACGACGGGCATCTCTTCGTGCGCGTGCGCATCGACGGCAAGGGGCCGTTCCGGATGCTTCTCGACTCCGGCAGCATCAACGTCCTGTTGCCGGAGGTGGCGCGTACGCTCAAGCTGCCGGCAGGCGCCACAGGCGCCGGCAACGCCGACGTCGCGGTGGTCCGGGCGCAGCAGCTCAACATCGGCGGGGTGAGCATCGGGAAGCCTGCCTTCGCCACGATCGACCTCAAGGCACTCCTGCGGCGGGTCGAGGGGGTGGACGACGTGGCCGGGGTCATCGGGGCCGAAATCTTCAGGCGCTTGCCGACGACCATCGATTACGACCGCGGACAGCTCGTCCTCCACAATCCTGCGTACTTCAAGTACGCGGGCAAGGGCGCGGCCGTGCCGCTGTCGTTCCGCGGCACGATGCCGCGGGTGCGCGCCCGGCTGGACGGCATCGACGGCATTTTCGACATCGGCACGGGCGCGCGTGGGTCGTTGCTGCTCGCCGCGCCTTTCGTCGAGGCCAACGACCTCGCAGCGCGGTACGACGCCAAGCAGATCGTGGTCGCCGGCTCCGGCGTGGGCGGCATCGTGCGCGGCAGGCTCGCCCGCGCCGGCGAACTCGACATCGGCGGCGTCACCGTGCAACGGCCCGTCGTGGTGCTCGCGCTGCCGGGCACGGGAGGCGCGGCCAGCACCGATACGGCAGCGGCAGGCAGCATCGGCTACGGCATCCTGCGGCGCCTGAAACCCACCTTCGACTACGCCCGCGGCGTCGTGTATCTCGATGCCGACGCGCCGGTGACGGACGCCGACAGCTTCGAGCGCGCGGGCCTCTGGCTGGAACGGGGGCCGACCGGACTGATCGTGGTGGACGTCGTCGCGGACGGACCGGCCGCTGCCGCCGGACTCAAGACTGGCGACGTCGTCACGGCAGTCAACGGCAAGGCCGTCGGCACGATGTCGCTGGCCGCCGCGCGCGCCGCCCAGCGTGCCCCGGCCGGTTCCGCATTGCGGCTCCAACTGGACGTTGCCGGCGAACGTACGCTGATCCTGCGCGATTTGTTCTAACATCGGGCTGCCGGGCAAACCTGCCCGCGCCCGCGAGGAGTGGCCGTATGACCGAGACCAAGACCAAGAGTGGCATCCACTTTCCCGTTCCCAAAGGCAAGCACGGCGCGCCTGTCGCGCCGGCTGCCGTGCGGCGCCCGGCCGCCCCCGTGCCGCGTGTCGCGGTACGAACCAAGGCCAGCACCAAGGGCCGCTAGCGCACAGCCCGGAACCTTCGTCGCCATGGCGGCAGGTTGATGTTGCCGTCACTGGCGGTGCTGGGAAGTGTTGCCGCGCTGACGGCGCCGCTCTTCCTGCTGGTGCTCGTCGGCTACGCGCTCGCGCGCTGGGGCAACTGGCCGAAGCCCGCGTCGGATGCACTGACGCGGTTCGTCTTCGCGGTGGCCATTCCGGCCCTGCTGTTCCGCCTCATGAGCGAGTTCCCGCGGCTGCCGCCGGTGGACGCCCGGGTGCTGATCGCCTATTTCGGCGGCTGTGTCATCACCTACGCCGCCGCGCGCATCGTTGCCGGTCGGCTCTTCGCGCTGGACGGCGCGCAGCAATCGCTGTTCGGCATCGGCACCATCTTCTCCAACGGCGTGCTGCTCGGCATTCCGCTGGCCAAGGTGACGCTTGGCGACGAGTCGTTGCCGGTGGTGTCGCTGATCCTCATCTTCAATTCGCTGCTGTTGTGGACGCTGGTCACGATCTCGGTCGAGTGGGCGCGCAATCGCGACCTCTCGATGGCGGGCCTCGGGCGCACGACGTGGGGAGTGGTCACCAATCCGGTAGTGGCGGGCATCCTGCTGGGCACCATCTTCGGCTTCACCGGGCTGCCGATCCCCGCGCCCATCGACCAGACGCTGCAGCTCCTGGGCCAGGCGGCGGTGCCGATGTCGCTGATCGTGCTGGGCATGGGGCTCGTCGAATACGGCGTGCGCGACGGGTGGCGGCCAAGCCTCGCCATCACCGCGATGAAGCTTGCCGTGTTTCCGCTGGTCGTCTACCTCATCGCGCGCGGCCTCGCCCTGCCGCTGCGCGAGTTGCGTGCCGTGGTCGTGCTGGCGTCCCTGCCCGTCGGCGCCAACGTGTACCTGATGGCGCGGCAATTCAAGGCACTCGAGGGCCCGGTGGCGGCAAGCCTCGTCTGGTCGACGTTGATCGCCGCGCTGTCGACCCCGCTTCTCCTCGCCTTCCTTCCCTGAAGCGATTCCTGCATGGCACTCAAGTCCACGATCTGCAAGGCCACGCTGGCGGTGGCCGACATGGATCGACCGTACTACGGCACTCACGAACTGCGCCTGGCCCTGCATCCGTCCGAAACCGCGGAGCGGATGATGGTCCGGGTGCTGGCCTTCGCGCTGCACGCGAGCGAGCGCCTCGAATTCGGTCGCGGGATCAGCACCGACGACGAGCCCGCGCTGTGGGAGCGCGACGACACCGGCCGCATTCTCGACTGGATCGAAGTGGGCCTGCCCGACGAGCGCGTGCTGCGCCGCGCCGCGGGCCGCGCCGACCGGGTCACGGTCTATGCGTACGGCGGGCGCGCCGTCGACCTGTGGTGGCAACGCAGCGCCGACGCGCTGGGCAGGGTGCGCAATCTCGCCGTGCATGCCGTGCCGCCGGACGCCGTCACCGCGCTGGGCGCGCTCGCCGAACGTGCGATGGACCTGCACTTCACCCGCCAGGAAGGCGCGCTGTGGCTGGCGTCGGACCGCGTGACCGCCGCCCTGCAGCTCGAAGCGGTGGGCAAGCCGGCCTGATCGTCGCGCAGAGCGGGTCGCCCGCTGCCTGGCGCTAGAGCATGGCGCGCCGGGCCGGCACCAGCCACGCGCCGAGTGCGAAGACCACCACGCCGGCACCCGCGATCGCCAGTGCGATCGGCCATGCGGTGCCGTCATGGAAGCGCTCCAGCAACTGGCCGACGGCAAACGCGAGCGCCATCTGCAGGGCGCCGAGCATGGCATTGGCCATGCCCGCCCGGTCGGGCACGCGCGCGGCGACACCCGCATAGACGCAGGGCATCAGCATGCCGTGGGCAACCATGTAGACGCAGAAAGGCGCGGTGATCGCAAGCACGCTGCGCGGCTGCACCGCCACCGCGGCGAGCAATACCAGGCCGGAAAGGAGCGACAGCATGGCCGCGCGACGCACCATCCCGACGAGGCCATGGCGCGGGAGTCCGGCCCGGCAGGCCAGATTGCCCGCCACCAGGCCGATCACAGCCACGCCGTAGACGTAGCCGTAGTGCTCGGGGGCGACGCCGAAGCCATCGATCATCACCCGCGGCGACGCGGCCAGAAAGGCGAACAACCCGGCAAAGCTTGCGCATCCGAGCGCGGTGAACGCGCGAAACGAGTCGTCGCGCAGAATTGCCGCCGCCCCCCGCAGCAACGCGCGTGGATGCAGCGTGGCGCGGGGCCGCGACGGCGCGGGCGGCCCCCACGCAAGCAGTACGAGCAGCGCGATCGCGAAGGCTGCCATCACGCCGAAGCTCCCGCGATAGCCCACGGCGCGTTCCAGATAGCCCCCCAGAACCGGCGCCACCACCGACACGAGGGCCGTGAGCGCAAACACGTGCGCGAGCAGCGGCGCCGCGGCCGCGGCGTCGAAATGGTCCCGCACCAGGGCGCGGCCGGCGACGACGCAGCAGGCTGCGCCCGCCCCCTGCGCGATGCGCAACAGCAGCAGTGTGCCGATGTCCGCGACCACGAGAGCGGCGACGCTGGCAAGTGCAAACGTCAGGATGCCCGACAGCAGCACAGGCATGCGGCCCACGCGGTCGGAGACGGGTCCGGCCACCAGCTGCATGATGCCGAACGCCAGCATGAAGAGCGTCAACGTCAGCTGTGCTGCGGCGGCCGTGGTTGCGAACGCCGCCGGCAACGCAGGCAGCGAGGCGAGGTAAAGGTCGCTCCCGAGCGGTTGCAGTGCGAAACAGCCGGCGAGGCACCACGGCAGCAACGCCGCGCGCGTGCCGTGAGTGCCCCGCGCTGTCATGGGCGCGTCAAGCGCGGGGCGCACGATACTGCGACCCGCGCCGCCTGGCCCCATGCGAAAATGGCGACCCGACCCCAATCACTGTGCCCGATGCCCAAAGCCAAGACCGCCAAGCGCAAGAAGTCCGCTGCCTCCGCCGAGCCATACGAGGTTCGCCATTCGGCCATCCACGGCCGCGGCGTCTTCGCCACCGCGGAAATACGGCGCGGCACGCCCATCATCGAATACAAGGGCAAACGTTCCTCATGGGACGAGGCGATGGCGCGGCCGGACAGCGACCCGGATGATGCCGCCCACACGTTCCTGTTCGAACTCGACGACGGCCGCGTGATCGACGCCCGTGTCCGCGGCAACGCAGCGCGCTGGATCAATCACTCGTGCAAGCCCAATTGCACGACGGAGGAAGACGAGAAGGGTCGCGTGTTCATCGAGGCGAAGCGGCGGATCGAGCCGGGGGACGAATTGAGCTACGACTACCGCCTCAGCATCGACGCCAAGCTGACGAAGAAGGAACGGGCGGCGTATGCATGCCGTTGCGGCGCGAAAAAGTGCCGGGGCTCGCTGCTGCTCGACGCCTGACCCCCTGTCCAAGTATGCCACCGCGCCCGGCCGGCGCATGGCGGACGTGCATTTCGTCGGACAGGGACCTCCGCAAGTCCGGCCGGCGGGCATGCCGGGCGCCGGGAGGCCGTTACAATCCCCGCATGCCCATCAACCGCATTTCAGGTTGGCAACGCCTGCGCAACATTGCCGCGGCCGTGCTGGTCGCGACGACCGTTGCCGGCAACGGCCTCGCGCAGGACGCCACCGCCCCGTTTTCGGCGGTGCCGGCATTTCCCGGCAGCGCGACCCTGCCCGAACTCCCGAACGATATGCGCCTGCCCGGTCCCAATCCGCGGCATTGCGGGTCCACGC
Source organism: Betaproteobacteria bacterium (assembly GCA_031410015.1). Taxonomy (GTDB): domain Bacteria; phylum Pseudomonadota; class Gammaproteobacteria; order Burkholderiales; family Casimicrobiaceae; genus VBCG01. The sequence goes on from JANNYI010000024.1 coordinate 6,765, forward strand.
GTCATTCGGCCGTGTGCGCCGAGGGCCGCTGGACCAACTTCGCCAACATGCACGTCGAGCTCAAGGCACCGCGATTCTCCGGCGTGTATTCGATGGAGCGGCCGCAAAACGGCGAGGTGCACACGACCTACCGGGAGGTGGCGGGTTCGACGCGCCGGGGCGGAGAAATCGTCTTCATCAATGACGATGCGTTCGCCTACCGGTCGCGCGAGCGCTTTCATTCGCCGGAGGTCATCCTCGACGAAATGATGTCGACACCGGTCCTCGTGACGCAGCTGGCGGCGCTGCTGCTCGACCAGGGTGCCCTTGTCGGACCCGACGAAATCACCACACCCCTGCCCTTCAGCGCGCGCAACGCCACGCAATTCCTGCGCACCGAGGCGCCGAACGCCGCAGCACTGTTCGGGCCGCCCTGGGAGGTTACCGGGTCGGTGGCGCCGGCGGCCGACGGCGCGCTGGCCTTTCGACTGCGCCTGTCCTATCGGCCGGTCGACCGCAAGGGCCGCATCCAGGCAGGCAAGCGCGACACGGTCGAACTGACGGGCACCGTCACCTACGGCGAACGCCGCAAGGCCATGTCGGATACCTTCGACCTCGTCGGCTGGAAGCTGATGCTTCGCAACAGCGAAATCGATCCGGTCAAGTCGATGGACGAAGCGCGTCAGGCCGTTGCCGGCCGGTAACCAGGTCGGGCGCCCGGCAGTTGCAACTCCGGCGCGTTGCCGGACGGGCATGGCACTGGCACAATCGGAACGCGCGTGGGCATCCGTCCGCAACCCAGACTCTTCTTCGTCACGAGACCATGGCCCGCAAGACTCGCATCGGCAGCGCCGGCACCACCATCATCCTCGAGCACACCTCGCAGGTGCTGGCGGACAACCCCCTCGCCGACCCGCATGTGCGCAAGCTCGCGGTCTGGCTGCCACCCGGCTACGACGAGGGCACCGCGCGCGGCAGTCGCGGCGGTCGCGGCCGACGCTATCCGGTGCTGTGGGATCTGGTCGGCTTCACCGGGTCCGGGCTCGCCCACGTCAACTGGCGCCCCTTCGACGACAACGTCCCGGAACGCGCGGCGCGGCTCATGCACGAACGCAGGATGGGACCGGCGATCATCGTGTTCCCGGATTGCTTCACCGCCCTTGGCGGCAACCAGTACATCAATTCGTCCGCCATCGGCCGTTACGCCGACTACCTGACGCGCGAATTGATTCCGTTCGTCGACCGCGAATTCCGCACGCTCGCCTCGCGCGATCATCGCGGCTGCTTCGGCAAGTCGTCCGGAGGCTACGGTTCGATCATCCACGGCATGCAATACGCCAAGCACTGGGGCGCCATTGCCGACCACTCGGGCGATGCGTACTTCGACCTGTGCTATCTCACCGACTGGCCGCGCACGCTCAACGAACTCGACCGCTTCCGGCGGCCGCTGCGCCGCCCGGGACGCCAGCGCGTGGCGCCCAAGGCAGCGGAGCGTGCCCGCGGCTTCGACGACGGCCGCGTGCGGCGCTTCCTCGACGACGTCTGGGCCAAGGACAAGTTGAGCGATGGCGAGGGCCATGCGCTGATGCAGATCGCCATGGCGGCGTCGTACGATCCGGACCCCGCCGCACCGCTGGGCTTTCGCCTGCCGGTCGATCCCGAGACGGGCGTGGTGCTGCCGGAGCGCTGGAAACGCTGGCTGCGGCACGACCCGATCCACATGGTCGGGCGCCACGCCGACGCCCTGCGTACGCTGCACGGCATCTACATCGATTGCGGCTGGCGGGACCAGTACCACCTCCACTACGGCGCACGCCTGCTGTCACGCGCGCTTGCCGACCACGCGATCGCGCACACCTATGAGGAGTTCGACGACACCCATTCGTCCATCGACTACAGGATGGATGTGAGCCTCCCGTTCCTCTATCGCTGCCTCAAGCCCTGACCGAATGCCCATGCCCAGCGCCCTGCGTGTTACCGCGCTGCTGTCCGCCCTGATCGTTGCGCTTGTCGTTGCGACACCCGCCGGCGCCGTCCAGGCCACCGACGCGACGCCACCCGGCAGCAATGCCAACTTCGACATCGGCGCCGATGCGGTCAAGGCGAAGGACTGGGACCGCGCCGCCTTCTACCTCGGGCTCGCGGCCGGCGCCGAACCCGCCAACGCGGATGCGCAGAATCTTCTCGGCTATACCTATCGCAACCAGCGCAAGTTCGAGCTTGCGTTCACGCATTACGCAAATGCGCTGAAGGTCGATCCCAATCATCGCGGCGCGCACGAGTACATCGGCGAGGCGTATGTGCTGACGGGCAATCGCGCGAAAGCGCAGGAACACCTCGCGGCACTGGAACGCATCTGCGGCCGCGGCTGCGACGAGTACCAGGACCTCGCCCGGGCGCTCGCCGCGCCCCGCTAGTCGCGATTCGCCTGTCCGCGGTCGCCGCAACCACCATCCGGAGAAGCCATGCGTTGGGGAGACATGCGTAGCAGCAGCAACGTCGAGGACCGCGAGGGCGCGGGCGGCGGCGGCGGTCGCATGCCGCTGGGCGGCGGTATCAAGCTGGGCGGCGGCGCGATGATCCTGGTGGTCATCGTGAGCCTGCTGTTCGGCGTCAATCCAATGCAGTTCCTCGGCATGCTGGACGGTGGTGGGCCGCCCATGGCGCCCGCCCAGGTCCAGGCGCCAGCGCCGGCACAGCCCGGCGCGGGGCGGGCGCCCGCCGACCCGCAGAAGGACATGGTCACGCGCGTGCTCGGCGACACCGAGGAAGTGTGGACGGCGCTCTTCACGGCAATGGGTACCCGCTACGAGCCGCCGAAGCTGGTGCTGTTCCGCGGCACTGTCGTATCGATGTGCGGCAAGGCGAGTTCGTCGGCCGGCCCGTTCTATTGCCCTGCCGACCGCAAGGTCTACCTCGACACCAATTTCTTCCGCGAGTTGAGCAGCCGCTTCGGCGCGCCCGGCGACTTCGCGCAGGCCTATGTGATCGCCCACGAAATCGGCCATCACGTCCAGAACCAGTTCGGCACGATGCGCGACTTCGACCAGGCCGCGGCCAAGCTGGACGAGCGCCGCCGCAATGCGCTGACGGTGCGCCTCGAACTGCAGGCCGACTGCTACGCGGGCGTGTGGGGGTTCTACGCGGCGAAGCGCAACCTGCTCGAACCCGGCGATGTCGAGGAAGGACTGCGCGCCGCATCCTCGGTGGGCGACGATACGATCCAGAAGCGCACGCAGGGCTACACGGTGCCGGATGCGTTCACGCACGGCCGCGCCGACCAGCGGATGCGGTGGTTCAGGACCGGCCTCATGTCGGGCGATCCGCGCGTGTGCAATACGTTCGCGGCCAAGGAACTGTAGGCTTCCTGCCGACCGCGGCGCCGCGTCCATGGCCACCCTGACCTGCCCCGGCTGCCGCGGCGCGATGACCGCGCTCGAGGTCAATCGCGTGCCCATCGGCGCGCTCACGCTGACCGTCGACGTCTGCGCCCAATGCCATGCGCTGTGGTTCGATGCGATGGAAAGCGTGCAGCTCTCGCCCGAGGGCACGTTGATCCTGTTTCGCACGATCCATGCCGCCGGCGCGCCCCCGGCCGCACCGCCGTCGGCGCGGCTGCCCTGCCCGCGGTGCGAAGCACCGCTCGATCTCACGCAGGACGTGCAGCGCACCACCCGGTTCACCTACTACCGCTGCCGCCGCGGCCACGGCCGGTTCACTCCCTTCGTACAGTTCCTGCGGGAAAAGAATTTCATCAAGCCGGTCACGGCGGAGGAACTCGAGCGCCTGCGAACGCTGGTGCGCGTGATCCGCTGTTCCAGTTGCGGCGCGCCGGTGGACCTGGCGCACGACGCTGCGTGCCGCTATTGCCGCGCCCCCGTTGCCGTCCTCGATTCCGAAGCGGTCGCGCGCACGCTGCGCGAACTCGACGCCGCGGCCGCGCGGCGGGCCTCCGTCAGTGGTCCGGATGCCGCAGCGGCGGCGGTCATCGAAGGCGTCCGGTTCGAGCGCGCGGTGGCCATCGAGGACCGTATCGATGCCCGCACCGGCGTCGACCTGATCGGGGTCGGGCTGGCGGTCCTGGCCGCGCTGGTGTTTCGCTGAAGCGCGAGGCGGAACGCCGGTTCGCCGGCCGGCACCACGCCTCCAGGCCCGGCAGGTGGGTGGCAGGCGAAGGTGCGGCGCGCTAAAATAGGCCGATCATCACGCACGAGGTACCTCTCATGACATTCGCCCAAACAATGGTGCTCGCCCTGTTCGTGGTTGCCGGTGGCGCGGCAGCGCAGACGGCGGCGCCGGCCGCAGCCACCGCCTCCGTCACGTCAGCCGCGACCTGCCCCAAGCCGGATGCGCATCCAGGGCGGCTGGCCTCCGACACTGCCCGCAAGGGCTGGGGCAAGGAAGTCCAGACGTGGACGGCCTGCATGAAGAAATATGTTTCGGAAATTCAGAGCCAGGCCGATGAGGCGGTCAAGACCGCCAACGCGGCAGTGGCCCGCTCCAACGCCGCAGTCAACGAATACAACGACATCGTGCGGGATCTGCAGGCGCAGAACGACGCCGCGATCAAGTAACGGCTGCGCTCCTTCAACGCATCGGGATCCGTTCCACGCGTACCACCACGCCGTCCGCACAGGTGACCGTGGTGCGTTCGCGGTCGCCAGGTTCAGGTTCCCAGACGTGGCGCATCACGCGCCGCGCCAGGGCCTCGTCCGTTTCCTCGCTGACGGTCGTTGCGGCTCCGGCTTCGCCTTCGAGCTCGGCGCATTTGCGCGCTACGTAGATGCCCTTGCGGCGGCTGGGTTCGGGATCGGGCGCCACGTCCGCCTCGTCCACCGGATTGTCCTTGGTCCAGGCCACCACGCCCCGGTTGAATCCAAGCGCGAGATCGAAGTCCTTGCGGCGATAGCGCCAGACTTCGGCGGCGTTTTCCTCCCCCCGCCCGGGTCGCATTTCCTGCGGCGTGCCGTAGGCCTGCACGACAAAGGCGCGCGGCATGCCGACGCC